>JBBQOA010000301.1:0-5934 GCA_038330465.1 Pyrinomonadales bacterium | reverse complement strand
CCTCAGTTCGCGGGCGAAATTGGCGGAAACAATTTCGTCAATCGCAATTTGTTCCTGTTTGTCAGTTTCAAGCCGGTGGCGCAGCGCTTGATTTTCGCGTAAACGGTCGGTAATTTTGACTTCGCGGGCGGCGGCGGCAAGCCGCACTCTTTGGAGCTCGCAGGCTTGTTTTTTTTCATTCAAAATTTCGATCGCGCGCCGTTTCTGGCGTTCGAGCGCGGAAATATGCATCGCTTCGAGTTCCATTTCGCCGATATTCATTATTCTTCCGCAGCCAAGTTTTTTCCCGTAATTTTCGATTGCTTTGAGATAGGCTTCCTCGATCTTTTCGATCTGTTCGGCAGCTTGCGCGGCTTCATTCTGCAATTCGGTAAAAACGAGTTGTTCTTGTTCCTGCTTCATTTCGCGGACGTTGTGAACGGTTTGTAATGTGAATTTGAACTTTTTCATACGGTTTTAATTTTGAGTAAATTTTCGATCGATTCTGGTAGTGAAGCTTCTTCGTCGCGTTCCTGTTTGAGAAAATTATTGATCTCCTCGTGGCGGGCGATCGCCAGATCGATCAAACGGTTACTGCCCATTTGATAGGCGCCGATATTGATGAGGTCTTCGGCTTTTTGATACGATGCAAGCAATTCGCGGATCTTTCCGGCTTGCGTCCGATGATCTTTTTCGGCGACGGTCGAAAAAAGCCGCGAAGCCGAATTGAGAATATCGATGCACGGATAATGATTTTGGGCGGCGAGCGCCCGCGATAAAACAATATGACCGTCGAGGATCGAGCGAACCGCGTCGGCGATCGGTTCGTTCATATCGTCGCCCTCGACGAGAACGGTGTAAAATCCGGTGATCGAACCGCCGTTTTCAAATTTTCCGGCGCGTTCGAGAAGCTTCGGCAAAAGCGCAAAGACCGACGGCGTGTAGCCTTTCGACGACGGCGGTTCGCCAGCCGCAAGCCCGATTTCGCGCTGCGCCATACAAAAACGCGTCACGGAATCCATAATCAGCAAGACATTCGCGCCCTGATCTTTGAAATATTCGGCGATCGCCGTCGCTGCGAGCGCGGCACGGATTCTTACCAAAGCCGAATCATCGGAAGTCGAAACCACGACGACCGACCGCGACATTCCTTCTTCGCCCAGTTCATTTTCAATAAATTCGCGCACTTCGCGACCGCGTTCGCCGATCAGCGCGATGACATTGATGTCCGCCGCCGACCGCTTTGCCATCATCCCGAGAAGTGTCGATTTGCCGACGCCCGAACCGCCGAAAATGCCGATTCTTTGACCGGCGCCGGTCGTCAGTAAGCCGTCGATCGAGCGAACGCCGGTTTCGAGCGGCGTGTCGATATTGGCGCGTGTCAGCGGGTTGGTCGTCGTTCGGGTTAACGGGTAAAATTCGTCGGTTTTAATGATTCCGAGATTGTCGAGCGGACGACCGAGCGCGTCGATCGTGCGTCCGAGAAGCTGTTCGCCGACACCGATCTCGCTTTTCACGCCGGCGGCAATGATCGAATCGCCGACGCGCACCGGCGGCATTTGTCCGAGCGGCATCAGCAGAACATTGTTGTCGCGGAAACCGACCACTTCGAGCATCGTCGTGCGCGCTCCGCCGGTCGTCGGCAAATAACACAGATCGCCGACCGAAACCGCCGGTCCTTGCGATTCGATGATCAAACCGACCGAGCGCATGACGCGCCCGATTGATTTGAGCGGATCGATCTTTTCCAATTTTTGAAAATATGTTGACAACATTTTAGCTGAATAATCCGTGTGCGATCTCATCAAATTGCGATTCGATGCGGGCATCGATATCACCTGTTTCGGTGTGGATCAAACAACCGCCGACCGAGATCGAACGGTCTTCGACGAGTTCGAGCGAGCCGCGAAAATCGATTTTTTCGCGCTGCGCTTGAACATATACAAAATCTTCGGGATTCAAGTGAACTTCGGCAATGCTGCGGTTATGAAGTTTGCCGAGCGAGACCTTGACGAGTGTCAGAGCGATTTCGCGATCGATCGTCACTTCGCGGGCGACGACCTTTTTGGCAATCTGCAAGGCAAGTTTGACCAAATCACCTTCCGTCCGGTTGGTGATCTCGCTTGATAAAGCCGAAATCTTTTCGATGGTTTCCGCCAATTGTTGACGAATTTCAGCGACGCCGGCGGCAACTTTTTCATCAAACTGCGCCTGAACTTCCTGGACGGCTTTTTCCTGCGCGGCGGCGGCGATGTTCGCGGCATTTTCTTCCGCCAGCGCAATGATCCTGGTCGCTTCCGTCTGGGCATTTTGGATGATTTCTTCGATGTTCGGCACGTGGTTCGTGAACGTTGCATCTTCACCTTCGCCGACGGCTTCGAGCGGTTCAAAATCGCTGACGGCAGGAAACATAAACTGATTTATGTTTCGCGCGTCGGAATTTGTGACGCCTAGTTCGGGAATTGAAAAGGGAGTCAGTCCGGTGACCGAATTATTTTTTACGACTTTAGCTAACATATTCGTCAGAACCGCCTCCGCCGCCAAGACTGACAACGCCTTGTTCGTCAAGCAGGCGCAAAATTTCGACGACTTCGCGCTGCGCGCCGGAAACGTCTTTGAGTTTGACCTGTCCCATAAAATCCATCTCTTCCTTCATCATTTCGACCGCGCGGCTCGACATATTTCCGAAGAAACGATCCTGAAGTTCGGGCACTGTGCCTTTGAGCGCGAGCGCGAGCACCTTTTTGTCAACGCGCTGCATAATTTCACGAATTCCAACATCGTCGATCAGCAGAATATCTTCGAAAGTAACCATCAAATTGCGGATCTCGAGCGAAAGTTCGGGATTTCCGCCTTCGATTTGTTCGAGCATCAAACGCATCGTTTCGCGGTCGAGACGGTTGCAGATATCGGCAACGGCGCGAACTCCGCCGACATTTGTGCGGCTCATTCCGCTGACGGCAGAAAGTTTTTGATTTAAAACGTGGGCGATTCTTTTGACCACATCCTGCGAAACGGTTTGCAATGCCGCGAGCCGCAAAACGATGTCGCCGCGCATTGTTTCGGGCAATTGCTGGAGAACGGTCGACGCCGTTTCCGGATCGAGATGCGCCAAAACGACAGCGATCGTTTGCGGATGTTCCGATTGAAATAATTTCGCAAGCTGCTGCGGATCGGTTTTTTGGAGAGTTTCAAAACTCGCCGGAGTTTCCAGCGAAAGCATTACTTTATCGGTCAAACGCTTGGCGTGTTCGACGCCGAAACTTCTGATCAAAAGGCGTTTCGCGTAATCGACGCCGCCCATCGTGACATATGTTCGCGCCGTTAAGAGTTGGTGAAATTCTTCGAGCACGCCGTCGGAAATCTGTGATTTGACATCGGGCAGCAACGCCAATTCTTTGGAAAGGATCTGGACTTCTTCTTCATCGAGATGTTTGAACAACGCGGTTGCCGCTTCTTCGCCGAGCGAGAGGCATAAAATCGCGGCTTTGCGCGCGCTCGTGATCGCTTCGGGCTGGCGAATCGCGAGCGCGGTCGATTCCTCCGCCAATGATGATTCATCCGTTTGCGATTCTAAAGATTCGATTGTTTCTTCAACAGTTGGTGACATATATTAGAAAAAAGCTATTCTTAATTTGTTTCCCTAAGCCAGCCGCGCAGCGTGCTGACGACGGTTTCGGTATCATTCAAAGATTGTTCGGCGATCTGTTTTTTGATTGTTTCGCGCCGTTCCGATTCGTTACTAACGTTCACCAGGTCTTCATCTTCGGCGTTCATTTTGGCTTCTAACGCAGCGACCGTGTCGAGCGACGGAATTCCTTCTAAAGATTCTTCGAGTTGTTTCGGCGTTTGATTTGCTTTCAAGCGTTTTTCGTCGTCCGCTTGTTTTTCGGCATCGGTCATATTTTCCGCCGCGAGAAGTTTTTGTTCTTCGGTTTCAGGAACGACCGCTGCCGCCTTCAAAGCCTTGCGCGCCGGCAAGATCACAAACCAGAGCAGCATCATTGCAATTAAGACCATCGCGCCGTATTTGAACGCGCTCGGTATAAATTGTTTATATTTGTCGATCGATGAAGGTGTGGCGGCGACATCGGCGGGTTTATCGAACGGCATTGTTTGGACAACGACCGAATCGCCGCGATTTAGATCAATTCCGATGGCGCCGCCGACGAGATCTTGAATTTGTTTGATTTCGTCAGGCGTTCGGGTGACTTCCACACCGTTGACGGTTTTATTGTCAACGACGACCGAAACGGTCATTCGGTTGACACGTCCGCCGCCGCCGACGGTTTTTCTGACGGTTTTGTCAATTTCGTAATTGACGGTCGAAGTGTTGCGTGAATCGCCGTTCGTTTGAGCCGCTTGAGCAGGCGACGGTGACGGCGAAGCCTGTGTTGTCGGGTTGTTTGAACGCGCTCCGACGACTCCGTTCGGATTGGCGCTGTTTGAATTTCTAGCTTCATTTAAGGTTTGTTGTGAACGCACGACCTGCGATTGCGGATTGTATTTTTCTTCCGATTGCTCGACCTGACTAAAATCAATATCTGCCGCGACATCGGCGCGCACACGGTCTTGCCCGACAACCGGTTCGAGCAGGGCGATAATCCGCGCGGCATTTTCCATTTCGTATTTTTGTTTGGCTTCGAGCTGGGCGTGGAATGCGCTCGCATCGGTCAAACCGTTGCTTTTTCCGCGTCCGGCGGCGACCAGCAGTCTGCCGCGTGTGTCCAAAACAGAAACATTCGAGACATCGAGACCTTCGATCGAACTCGCGATCAAACTGACGATCGCGTCGGTGCGGTCGGAGGAAAGCTCTTTGTTTTGTCTAACTTTGAGCATCACAGAAGCCTTTGCGCCTTCTTCTTTTTCGGTGAAGACCGATTCTTTTTGCGGCGTGATATGAACGCGGGCGGATTCGACCTCGTCCATTCCTTCAAGTGTTTTGGACAATTCGCCTTCGATCGCGCGGCGGAAATTTACTTGTTGGGCAAAATCGGTCGCGCCGAAACTTGTTTTATCAAACAGATCAAAACCGACGTGCCCGCCGGAAATTGCGCCGTCGCCCGCCATTTGCAGACGAAGTTCGGAAATCCGTTCGTGCGGAACCTGAATGGTCGTGCCGCCGTTGGAAAGTGAATAGGGAACATTCGCGGCTTTTAATTTTTCGACGATCGATTGCGCGTCGGTCGGTTTCAGATCGGAAAACAGCACGCCGTATTCGGGTTGCGAGCCGTAATAAACCATCGCGGCGATCAATCCAAGGGTGGCGACCGCCGCGCCGATCGTCGCAATTCGTCCCGCCATCGGCAGACGATCCCAGATTTCTTTGATTTGTGTCAGTGGAGAAGCCATTGTTTGATTTTGGATTTTAGATTTCGGATTTTGGATTTGGAATTAGTAAAGCAGAATTTCATCGTAATATGAGATTGTAAAAATCAGAGAAATCCACAATCAGCAATCCGAAATCAAAAATATTTTTCACACCTGCATCCTCATGATTTCTTCATAAGCGCCGATAAGCTTATTGCGGACTTGCAGACCGAGTTGAAATTTCAGATCGGCGGTTTGCAGCTGAATGATCGTCTTGTGCAGATCAGGCGATTCGCCCGTGACGGCTTTCGAAATTTCCTGTTCGGCACTTTTTTGAGTTTTGTCGATCGATTCGACCGCATTTTTGATCAGCGAACCGAATTCGTCGCCCGAAGCATTCGCGCTTTCGGTCGGGATTTTCGAGCCGGTCGCGACTGCCGAGATATTTCCGAAACTTATTCCGTTGATAGCCATTATTTTAAAAGATGTTAGGCGTCGCCGAGATTGATGCTGACGCGGGCAAGCTCTTTAGCCGTGTTGAAAACCGTGGAATTCGCTTCGAATGAACGTGCCGCCGACATCATATTGACGGTTTCTTCAAGCGGATCGACATCCGGCATTTTGACGTAACCATTCGCATCGGCA
>JBBQOA010000300.1:0-5937 GCA_038330465.1 Pyrinomonadales bacterium | reverse complement strand
AAACTGTTAGTATCAGCAATTTGCTTTGATAAACAAATTTCTTATCAAAGCAAACTTTGTAAAGTAATTAAAAGGAAAAAGAAAATAAAATGAAACTTAAAAATATTTCGGTTGTCGGCATCGCCTCGATTGCGATGGCTTTCTCAGCCTGCAGTCCGGCGGCAACCAACACCAATTCAACAAATACAAATAAAACGGCAAACGTTTCGAACACAAATTCGGCGACTAACGCAGGCAACGTCAATAGTTCAACGACCAACTCAAACTCAAAAGCTGATTCATCACTGTCAACCGACGGACAAGTCATAAAAATTGACGAAGCCGGAATTATGATGACTGTTCCGAAAGGCTTCAAATTCAGCAAAGACGGTGAAGATACGATTATTAAAAGCGAAGACGAAGGCGTCGATATTCGGTTCTCCGTTCCGAAAGACGGCGATTACAATAAAATTGTGACCGATGCCGCCAAGGAAATAGATTCATACCTCGATGATGTCAAAATCATTGATAAAGGCTCCAAAATTGATGTCAACGGAATGGAAGGCACCTCAATGAGCGGAACTGCCAAAAATGACGGTGAAGACGTAAATTGGGATTTAACGATTATCAACGCGCCGAAGAAACCGGTTCTCGCCAATATCTACGCTGAAAAATCCAGCATGGAAAAATACGCCGCTGATGTCAAAGCATTCTTCAAAAGCGTTAAGAAACAATAAGTCTTATCGATTCATAATTGAAAAAAGCGAAAGAATTTTATTTTCTTTCGCTTTTTTATGTTTTGTTGATCGGTCGTTAACTCTTTAAATCAGGCTGACGCATCTTTTGCATCGGCAGATTTATACGGCGGCAAAATGACTCGTGCTTTTGGTTCTTTTTTCAAACCCAATGCCCAATCGGCTTGCATGAGCGTGTGAATATCGCGCGTTCCTTCATAAATAACGGCAGCTTTGCAGTTTCGCAAATAGCGTTCGACCGGATAATCGTTCGTATAACCATTGGCGCCGTGAATTTCGATCGCCATCGAAGCAGCGGTTTCCGAACGGGTCGTCGCCTGCCATTTCGCCAAACTTGCGGCTTTTGCTGACGATTTTCCTTCGTTTTTCAAATAACCGCATTTCAGCCAGAGCAGATGCGACATTTCATAATCGGCTTCCATCTCGGCAATTTTTTGTTTGACAAGTTGGAAATTCGCGATCGTCTGTCCCTGCACTTCACGCGTATTCGCGTAAGCGACCGAAGCGTCGCGCGAAGCGCGGATCACACCCGTCGCGCCGGCGGCGACCGTATAACGTCCGTTTTCAAGCGAAAACATCGCGATCTTAAAACCTTCGCCCTCATTTCCGAGCATATTCGCGGCAGGCACTCTGACGTCCTGCAAAGTAAAATAGCCCGTGTCGCCCGCCCGGATGCCCATTTTCCCGTGAAGGCTTCCCGATGAAAAACCTTCCATCGAGCGTTCGACGATAAAACAACTCAATCCAGTATGATCGCGCGCTTTTTGTTTTTCCGGATCCGTCCAGCAGAAAAACAGAAAATTATCGGCGGTATTGCCGAGCGAGATCCACATCTTTTCGCCGTTCAGAATCCAATCATCGCCGTCGCGCCGCGCATTTGAACGCATCCCGATGACATCGCTGCCGGCGTTCGGTTCGGTCAAACCGAAAGTCGCCAGTTTTTCGCCCTTTGCCTGCGGCACAAGATATTTCTGTTTTTGCTCTTCGTTACCCCAAGTCAATAAAGACAAAGAGTTTAAGCCGACATGAACGCTCATAGCGACGCGCAGAAAGGTATCGCACGCTTCAAGTTCTTCGCAGACGAGTCCGAGCGAAATATAATCAAATCCCGCGCCGCCGTATTGTTCGGGAATGCACACACCCATCAATCCGAGCTCCGCCATTTTATCAAAAATGCTTCGCTCAAAATGATATTTTTCATCCCATTCTTTGATAAACGGCGCCACTTCGCCCGCGCAAAATTCATTAACGGTTTTTTGTAATGCAATATGTTCTTCGGTTAATTCAAAATCGATCACAGTTTTTAATTTTCGTCTCCTATATGTTTTTTATGATAAAATTTTCGCAAGATTCTCCAAAACATCAGTTTATCATTTTGCAAAAATTTGCGCTAAAAGCCTTTGTATGATTCCGATTTCCGAAGCCGTTAAAATCATCGAACGCGAAACATCTTCGCTGAAAGCCGAAACCGTTAAATTAGAAAATTCGATTGGGCGAGTTTTGGCGGAAAATATCAAAGCCGATATGGATTTGCCGCCGTTTGACCGTTCGCAGATGGATGGTTTTACGGTGCGTGCCGCCGAGACGAAAATTGTGCCCGCGCATCTAAAAATCATCGGCGAATCGGTCGCGGGAATTGGTTTTGACCGCAAAATGAAAGCGGGCGAAACCGTCCGGATCATGACCGGCGCACGCGTGCCCGAAGGCGGCGATGCGGTGCAAAAGGTCGAATTGACAAAAGAAAATGATGGTTTTGTCGAAGTTTTAGAAACGGCAAAACTTTTGCAAAACATCAACAAACGCGCGTCGGAGGTCAAAAAAGGTGCGAAAATTTTTACGAAAGGCGAGCTTATCAACGAGCAGATGATTGCCGCCGTCGCCTCGTTCGGTTACGCAAAAATCAAAGTTTTTCAGAAACCGCGGCTCAAGATTCTTTCGACCGGCAGCGAGATCGTCGATATTTCGGAAACGCCGCAAAAAGATCAAATTCGTAATTCCAATTCGATGATGCTCAAGGTTTTAGCCGAAAAAGCCGGCGCCAACGCCGAGATTTTGCCGCTTGTTCACGATGATTTTCAAACGCTCAAATACCAAATTGCCGAAGCCGTCGGCATCGGAGCTCAAATTCCAATCACGAATTTCAAAATAAGAAAATCCAAAATCCAAAATCCAAAATCCAAAATTCTGATAATCACGGGCGGCGTTTCGGTCGGCGACTACGATTTCACAAAACCCGTTCTGCGCGAACTCGGCGCCGATATTTTCTTTGAAAAAGTTTCCCTCAAACCGGGCAAACCGACGGTTTTTGCAAAATTAAATGACACCTTGATCTTCGGACTTCCGGGTAATCCGGTGTCGGTTGCCGTCACATTTTATTTGTTTGTCCGGCACGCGATCTTGCAATTGCAAGCAGCGCAAAACCGCGAATTGAAACGCGGATTTGCCGTTTGTTCGGACAAAATAAAAGGCGCCAAAGATCGTGATTGCTATTTGCCCGTTTCGCTTGTCACCAACGAAATCGGTCAATTGACGATCGAATCGCTGCGCTTTTCGGGTTCTTCGAACTTTATCGCCTTTGCCCGCGCCGAAGCGTTGGTTTTTGTTCCGCAAGGCAAAAATCTCGAAAAAAATGAGGTTGCCGAAATTGTGTTTTTGTAATTTAAGCCGCAAAGTTGTAATTTCTTAACTTATGCAAAATCCGGTCGCACTCGCACACGAAGCCATTTATGAAACGGTCGAAGACATCTTAAAAGATGCAAAGCGCGGAAAGATTTTAGACGTTCCGGCTGGCGAAGGCGCGTTGTCACTGCGTTTGATAAATCTTGGATTCCAAGTTTCCTGCGCCGATCTGTACACCGAAATTTTCAAGCTCGCCGGCACTGAGATCAAGCGCGGAAACCTCGACGCGCGGCTTCCCTTTGAAGATGAATCGTTTGATTATGTGATCTGCGTCGAAGGCTTGGAACATATCGAAAGTCCGGCGAACGCGATCCGCGAATTTGCGCGTTTATTGAAACCGAGCGGAACTTTGATCGTCAGCGTGCCGAATATTATGAATATCGAAGAGCGGCTGAAATGGCTTTTCAATGGTTACACTTCGCATTTCAAACCGCTTTCGAGTGACGCCTTGGCTGAAATTTCAAATCGTTACGGCGGAATGGAAGAAATTGCTTTGCACGTCAATCCGATCGGTTATTCGGAAGTTCGTTATTTGCTGGAAAAGAATGGTTTTACGATCGAAAAAACCTTTCTCGACAAACCGAAAAAAAATTCCTGGTTATATTTTCCGCTGGTCGGTTTGATCAAACTCGCGGCGCGTTTTAATTCCCAAAAGAGACGTTCGGCGCGGTGGACTGATGAACTTAATTCAAATGAAGTTTTGCTCGGCGGAAATACTTTGATCTTCAAAGCAAAAAAATTAAAATGAATAAACTTTCGCATTTTGACGAACAAGGCAAGATAAAAATGGTTGACGTTTCCGAGAAAGAAACGACTTCGCGGCGGGCGGTCGCTTCGGCGAAAATTTTGCTTTCAAATGAAACGCTCCGAATTTTGCAAGCGAACGAAAATCCGAAAGGAAATCCGCTCGAAATCGCGCGAATCGCCGGAATTATGGCGGCAAAACGAACATCCGAACTGATTCCGCTGTGTCATCAAATCAATCTTTCAAAGGCTGACGTCAAGATCGAATTTACCGATGACGGCATTTATCTCGAAGCCGAAGCCAAAACCATTTCGCAAACCGGCGTCGAAATGGAAGCCTTGACCGCCGTCAGCGTCGCCGCGCTGACGATCTACGATATGTGCAAAGCCGTACAGAAAGATATTGTCATTTCCGACATTCGACTCGAATCAAAAACAGGCGGAAAAAGCGGCGATTTTTTGCGCCGCTAAATTTATTTTCGGATGAACTTCTTCGCTTGACGCGACTCTTTTTTGATTACTGCGATTGCTTTTTTATTGGCGAAAATTTTCCGTCCCTGAATAAATTTCTTTTGCTTTGACGAACTTTGCGGTAGAATAGAACGTAAATATTGCCGAAGACCGGAAAAGGAGTTTTATAAAAATAATGAGATACAAATTAGCCGAAGATGCCAAACCGCAATTAACGCTTCTGTTGATTGCGACCGTAATTACGATTGCTTTGTGGTTTATTCCGTATGTCGGAATTGTGACCTATCCGATTCGTTTATTCGTCACATTTATTCACGAAGGAAGCCACGTTCTCGCCGCGCTGCTGACGGGCGGTTCGGTGCAAAGCCTGACGATCTCCGCGGACGGCAGCGGCGTTGTTTATTCCGCGCCATCGGGTTTGCTCGGCGCTTTGCTGACTTCGAGCGCGGGTTATCTCGGCTCAACGGCGTTCGGCGTTTTGCTTTTATTATTGATTCGCAAAACGGTTTCTGCCAAAAATGTTCTTTTTGGTTCCGCCGCATTCATCGCCGTGATGACGCTTTGCTTCGGAATTTTGAGTCCGATGTGGAACGCTTTTTCGCTTCAGGTCGGATTTTCGAGCATCGCCTTTACGGTTGCTGTCGGCGCGATTTTGACCGCCGGACTTATTGCGCTCGGTAAATATTCAAGCGAAAGAGTCGCCAATTTTGCGGTCGCTTTTCTGGCGATCCAATGTTTGCTCAATGCCATTACCGATTTGAAAACCCTTTTCTTTATCAATGCGCCGATCGGCGGAATGGATCTCCAAAATGATGCGACGAATATGGCGAATGCAACCGGTATTCCGTCGTTCGCGTGGGTTTTGATCTGGATCGGCATTTCGATCGTGATGATCTCGGTCGGTCTCCGGTTTTACGCCATCAGCCAAAAATCAAAAAACAGCGAATTACCGTTTGAAGATTAAAAGTGACAAAGAAAGAAGGTTAAAATGTAAAAAAGCTGATTGTGCTAAAATGGCGATCAGCTTTTTACTTTTTCGGTCAACTGATTTTTATGAACAAATTCATATTAGTTTCGCTCGTTTTGTTTGGCATTCTCGGCATCTGCGGGCAAATAAAAAAACCGATTCCGCCCAAACCCGTGATTCCCTTTTCAAAATCGCTGCAAGCCGTTGTCGTGACAACGAAAGATTGGACTACGGTGCAAGGCAAAGCGCAGCTTTTTGTGAGAAAAACAACAAAAGCCAAATGGAAAGCCGTCGGCGAATCTTTTGCGGTCGTCGTCGGCAAAAACGGTTTGGCGTGGGGCA
>JBBQOA010000299.1:0-5938 GCA_038330465.1 Pyrinomonadales bacterium | reverse complement strand
TTTACCGTTTTTGCCGGTTGGCTCGACCGCTTTTATCTCATTCCAAAGCGCTTTAAATTTTCGATACGTCATACCGTTTTCATAGATCTTCAGAATGTTTTTCCGCGACATCAGCCAGCCGAACATCGTAAAAAGATAAACGATCAAAAAGGCGGTCGAGAGAAAAAAGTAGATAAAGTTTTGCCGGATGGAAAATACCGCGAGCATCGCCAAAAAAAAGATGAACGACAAAACGGCGACGATCACCGCCCGTTGAATAAAAGCGGGCGCGATCGCGTAAACACGGACCAATTTTCCAAGATTTATTTCAAGTGTCATTTCAGACGATTTTCTACTTATTCGCCGGTTTCCGAGGCGGTTTCAAAATTTAATTTACGCGGAAATTTCTCTACATTTCCGCTGTTGTCGGATCAATAATGCTGCGGATTTCGGATATTTTATTCGCCGGAAAACCGCTTTGATCGGCGTGGGCGCGAATCAATTCCTCGCTCGGCGCAATGTATATACAATAAAGCTTATTGTCCGTCACATAGCTTTGCACCCATTGGATCTCGGTGCCGAGTTTGTTCAGCACATTGCACGAAGTTTGCGAAGCGCCTTGCAGTTCTTCGCCCGTAAATTTTCCCGCGCCGGGAATTTCCCGTTCGATCACATATTTCGGCATCTATTTTTCTCCTTAAAAGTCAGTCGCGTCGGGGTCAGACGTTGCGTCTATTTTGCATCAAGAACAAGCGCATTTGTAATACCCGACAAATAATCCGGTTTTACCGTATCGCGGACGAGATGCGGATATTTTTCGCCGCCTTTGTAATTTATGTTGAAAATATTCGTGACGCTGCCGTTTTCGGCTTCGAGCTTGATTGACGAAGCGTTACTTTTGGTCGCGTCAACGGCTTTGTGCAGCTTGTCGAGCGAAAATTCGTCGCCGCCGACTTTTTTGATCGTCATACCGGGAACGATTCCCGCTTTGGCAGCGGCAAGATCGGGATTGATATCGAGAACCGCGCCTTCTTCGTTGACGATGATGCCGATCGAATACATCAGATTCGCGAAATTTGCGCGTCCTTCGTCAACTTCACCCTGTTTATTCGGCGTGTCGTTATAGATAATTTTCCAGCCGCCGTTCGTGATTCCGCCAAGCGGCGCGCCCGTTTGCACTTTGTAAACTCTTTCGATAAAAAAGCCGCGCCAATCAAACGGAACAACGTCGTTCAGCGTCCGCACGATCTCGTCCAGATCATAGGTTTTAACGATCGGCGCGCCCGTCTGTCCGCCGTGAAATTTCCGCAGAAAATCGTCGAGCGAGAGTTTTCCGCCGCTTTTTTCGCGGATCAAAACGTCCGCTTCCATCCAGATCAGCGAGCCTTCGTAAGAATAATCGACTCTCCGGCGAAGGTTCATCCACGCGCGCGCCGTATCGACGAGCGGTCGCCAGCGCCGACCGCTTTGATAATCCATCTGTGCGGCGGTGTCGGCGACCGATTCGCGAAACATTTCTTCCGTCCAAAGCCCGCTCCGCGTCGGCAGAACTCTGCCGAGATACTGCGTCAAGCCTTCGTAAACCCAAAGCAGTTCGCCGTGCATCGGTTGTTCAAAATCGGGCGTCGTCAGCGTTTCGGGACGACGGTATTTGCCGTTCCACGAATGAACAAATTCGTGCCCGAGCAGATCGCCGAGATCGAGCAATTGGTTTTCGTTGCTGAGCGCCTTTTCGCCCGTCCCGTCTTCGCTCGATTCGTGATGCTCCAAACCCTCGTCGCCGCCGTGATCGCTCAAAGTCAGCAAAAATCGGTAAGAATTATAATGGCGCGCGCCGAACATCAAGTTCGCCTGAACAACCAGATTCTTCCAGCCTTGCAAGGTTTCGGGTTTGTATTTGAGCGCGTCCGCAGTTTCGGCGGCAATATCCATTTCGGTCAAAACGCCGCCGTTCGAGAGCGGAATTTTCGCGAAATATTTGCCGATGATCGCGGGCGAATCAACAAATGTCGTTAAGCTGACGGGTTTGAAATCAACCGCTGCTTTTGTTTCCTTTTCAACCGGCAGCGCGGTCGCGTATTGCCAACCGTTCGGCATTTTCATCGACGCGGCGACCTCGATATCATCGCTTTTCAAGCCGCGCGGATAAAGAATCACGCGGTTCCATTTGATTCGCGCGAGATTGGCGGTCGCGACCGTGCCGGGCTGCGAAACGTCGTCGAACGAAATTTCAAGCTGTTTTGCCCCTTCGGGAACATTTATCAGAAACGCGAACATTTCAACATCGTCGCGCCGCCACGCGAGCGGTTTACCGTCCGCCGTGATGAACAGATTGACCAGATCGTTGATCGTCCCGTCGGGCGCGTGTTCGCCCGGAATCCATTTCGGGTAAAACAGCGCGAAGTTTCCGGCAGTCGCCGGCATCGTTTCCCGGACGTGCAGAATATTTTTCGCCGCATCCGTCGCGTCTAAACTCAATTTTATTTTATTGCTCTGAGCAATTGCCGCCGAAACCGAAAGCGCGAGTAAAATAAAGAGCAGAACGAGTTTCCGCTGAAATGTTTGTCCGAATATTTTCATAAATTTAGCTGTCATTTCCGAAGATTGTTTTCAGATGATAGCAAAAAGGCGAAAATCAGTATAGCGAACGCTCGTGAGCATCTGCCTGCCCTCAAATTATCAGTAAAAAAAAGTGTTATTTTCATCAAGAAACTTTTCTCCGAATCCTGCGTAAACTCAAAAGAAATCAAATATTTCGATTAAATCTAAAAAGTTAAACTCCTAAAATTTCGATTTACCTGCTGAAGATATTTGTTTTTTCCGACTTTAACAGACTAAAATACTGCTACCGATGAACAAAAAATTTATTTCGACTATCGCGTTTTTAATGATCGCTTGCGCGTCAAGCGTTTTTGCCCAAACACCCAAAGTTTTTACGGCTGACGATTATGCCCGCGCCGAAAAAATGCTCGGCTATAACACGGGACTGCTCGTTGACCGCGGCGCGGTGCGCCCGACATTTCTGCCCGACGGCAGATTTTGGTATCGCGCCTTGACGCCGACGGGCAGCGAATTCATTCTCGTCAATCCGGCGGACGGTTCGCGCACTGCCGCCGACAGTTTGGCGAGTCTCGGGATTCCGCCGCCGACACCTTCGAACGGACCGAGAAATTTCACCGAGATCGTTTCGCCCGACGGCAAAAAATCGGCGTTCATCAAGGATTGGAATCTCTGGGTGCGCGACACGGAAACCCAAAAAGAAACGCAATTGACGACCGACGGCATCAAGGATTTCGGCTACGCGACCGACAATGCGGGCTGGAAACACAGCGACCGCGCGATTCTCGTCTGGTCGCCCGATTCGAAAAAAATCGCGACCTTTCAGCAGGATCAGCGAGGTGTCAGCGAGATGTATCTCGTTTCGACCAACGTCGGCGCGCCGACCTTGCAGGCTTGGAAATATCCGTTGCCGCAAGATAAAGAGATCGTTAAGATTCAGCGCGTGATCATCGAGATCGACTCGCCGAAGGTCATTCGTTTGAAGATGGCGCCCGACGATCATCGTTCGACGCAGTGCGACGATGTTTCGTGCAGCGGCGGCTGGGACGACGTCGAATGGAGCGCCGACGGCAAAAATCTCGTCTTTGTTTCGACCTCGCGCGATCATAAAAAAGAAAACTTGCGCGTTGCCGACGCGGCGACCGGCAACGTCCGTGAAGTTTACGAAGAAATCAGTCCGACGCAGTTCGAATCCGGACAAGGCACCGTCAACTGGCATTATCTATCCGGCACGAACGAATTCATCTGGTTCACCGAACGCGACGGTTGGGGACATCTCTATCTCTACGATTTCGCGACCGGTAAACTGAAAAACCAGATCACTTCGGGCGAATTTGCCGTCTGGCAAGTCTTGAAGACGGACGAAGAGAACCGCGTCATCTATTTCACGGCGGGCGGTCGCGAAAAAGGTCGCGATCCGTATTTCGGTCATTTCTACAGCATCGGTTTCGACGGAAAAAATCTTAAACTTTTAACGCCCGAAGACGCCAATCACCAAATTTCATTATCGGATGACGAGAAATATTTTGTCGATAATTATTCAAAACCCGATATGCCGACCGTTTCGGTGCTCCGCGACCTGAGCGGCAAACTCGTCGCCAACCTCGAAAAAACCGACATCTCGCGGCTCGCGGCAACGGGTTGGAAAGCGCCGACGCCGATCACCGTCAAATCACGCGACAGCAAATGGGACTTATACGGTTTGATGTTCACACCGACCAATCTTGACCCGAACAAAAAATATCCGGTCGTTGATTATATCTATCCCGGACCGCAGAGCGGCGGCGTCGGGAGCCGCGCATTTTCGGCGGCGCGCAATGATAATCAAGCACTCGCAGAACTCGGTTTCATCGTCGTCGTCATCGACGGCAGCTGTAATCCGCTGCGCTCAAAGGCTTTTCACGATTCGTGCTACGGCGATATGGGCGACAATACACTGCCCGACCAAGTTGAAGGCATCAAGCAACTGGCGAAAAAATATCCCTATATGGACATTGAAAAGGTCGGCATTTGGGGACATTCCGGCGGCGGATTTGCGACTGCCGACGCGATGTTCACGTATCCCGATTTCTTTAAGGTCGGCATCGCGGAATCGGGCAATCACGACAATCGCAATTACGAAGACGATTGGGGCGAACGCTACATCGGACTGATGCAGGGCGATAACTACGAAAAACAGGCGAATCAGATCAACGCCAAAAACCTGAAAGGCAAGCTTCTGCTCGCGCACGGCGGAATGGACGACAATGTGCCGCCGCAAAATACTTACTTGGTCGTTGACGCGCTCATCAAAGCGAACAAGGATTTCGATCTGATCATCATTCCGAATGCGCGGCACGGCTACGGTCAGGCGAGTTTCTATATGATGCGCCGCCGCTGGGATTATTTTGTCAAGAATCTGATGGGCGGCGAACCGCCGAAGGAATACGAACTGAAATTCAAACAAGACCCGCGAATGGGCGGAATGATGATGCGCTAATAAAAAAAGTTCGGAGTTCAAACTACAGTTTGAACTCCGAACTTTTTTTTCGCCAATCTTCGCGCCGCTTCGATGATTAATAATAACTCGTAATTATTTCTTTGCTTTCCAAGCGTCGGAACCATCTTCAACAGTTGTAGGAATAGAAAAAATATTTTTGTCGTAATCGACGTTTAACTGAACCGTGGTTTCTTTGGAATATGGAATTTGAATGCCGTTAATTTCAGTATATTTCGATATATCAACAATGCTATAAAATTCATTTGAATCTTTGGGTTTGCCGCCCCATTCTCCATAAAAACCGATGCGAACAGGCAAGTGAGTTTCTGAATTAAGTGCGAAATCAACGCGCCAGCCATTTACATCAGTTTGAATAACGTCAACCGAGGTTTTGCGCTTTTTAATTTTATCCGACTCTATAATCTTTATCCATTTTCTATCCAAAACGCCTTTCGTGAGTTTATTTGGAACAGGTTTTATCCATTTCGTTTCCATAAAGTTTATTATTTGCGGCATCCATAGATTTTGTTTCACGCCCCGTATATTTTTCTCTCTCGTTTTAATTTGATGCAAACAGTTATCTTGAAAGAATTGCGGTTTATCATCATCAGGTTCGTCAGGATGACAAGTCTCTTTGCTATCGCTGCCGAACAAGTAAATTGTATTGTTTTCATAGTTTGTCATTCTGACAGTTAGACCGAATATTGAAGGACGCATATCGTTCCATTGCCAATACTTATCAGGAAAATTATAAAAAGTTACATGTTTAGGTTGGCGATTTCTTTGCACGCGAAACACAAGATAATAAACCGGATATTCACCGGAAACGACCATATTCGTGACCGATTCAAGCCGTTCGCGACCGCCTTTCGCTTCGATCGCTAATTCCCACAATCGCTCGGCTTCTTTCTTGGTCGGATC
>JBBQOA010000298.1:0-5953 GCA_038330465.1 Pyrinomonadales bacterium | reverse complement strand
GGACTTGAATATGCGATCAAAAAACGCTACCGATTGATAAATTTAAGTCTCGGAACGACCAAACCGCAATTTTTCTCGCCGCTCCACGATTTGCTGGACCGCGCCTATCAAGCCGGTTGTATCGTCGTCGCGGCGGCGAATAATTTGCCGCAGCCGAGCTTTCCGTCGGTTTTTTCGTCGTCACTGATCTCCGTTTCAAAATCAATCGAAACCGATCCGTTCAATTTTGGTTTCCGCTACGGCGAAATTATCGAACTGACCGCACCGGGCGTCAATGTCCGCACGGCGTGGCTCGGCGGCGGGTATAAAAGTCTGACGGGAAACAGTTTTGCGTGTCCGAACATCGTCGGAATTATTGCACTTTTGCTTGAAAATTATCCAAACCTGACTCCGTTTCAAGTAAAATCCGCACTTTATGCCATCGCGGAAGAAAACCTTAACGAAGCTAAAAAGGCTGAGAATAGTGAATAATGGGATTTATAAATCAAGGTAAAGATCGATCATTATTCGGACGAACACCGACCGGCATAATAATAATGTAAATTCTCACGAAACTATTTATTTGTGCTTTCTTTGCAATTTCTGCCTCAAAATGTTTTCATTATTTTTTGTGGTAATTATCAGAAATTATGTCAGAAACATTTAATCTTGCACCGTTGAAATTAGAAGAATATACGTTGGAAAACGGTTTGCGCGTGGTCTTTAATCAAGACCATACAATTCCGGTTGTGTCGGTCGCGGTTTATTATGATGTCGGTTCGCGCAATGAACGGATGGGGCGGACGGGTTTTGCGCATCTGTTTGAACATATGATGTTTCAAGGCTCGGAAAATGTTCCGAAAGCCGGACATTTTCAATATGTCATGAAAGCCGGCGGGACGATGAACGGAACGACCAGCTCAGAACGCACGAATTATTACGAAACGCTTCCTGCCAGCCAGCTGCCGCTCGCCTTGTGGCTTGAATCCGACCGTATGCGAACGCTTGCCGTGACGCAGGAAAATCTTGACAATCAACGCGAAGCCGTCAAAGAAGAAAAACGTTTGCGCTACGATAATCAGCCGTACGGCGAAGTCTTCGATATTATCGGCACGATGATCTATAAAAACTTCGCCAACTCGCATTCGACGATCGGGTCGATGGAGGACCTCGACGACGCGACGGTCGAAGACGTTCAGGAATTTTTTCGTGTCTATTATGCGCCGAACAATGCCGTTATGGTTTTGTCGGGCGCGTTTGAAATTGAGGAAGCCAAACAATTGATCGAGAAGTTTTTCGGGACAATTCCGGCGCAGCCGAAACCCGCTCCGATCGATGTCACCGAACCGCCCGAAGTCGCCGTAAATTACAAAGAATACGAAGATAAACTCGCGCCTTTTCCAGCCTTTTTGATCGGCTGGAAGATTCCCGAGCGGCGCACGCCCGAATTTTACGCGCTTTATCTGGCAGGAAAACTGCTTTACGACGGCGAAAGCTCGCGGCTTTATCAAAAATTGGTGAAGGGCGACGAATCTGTCATCCAGCTTTTCGGATTCACCGACGAACGGCGCGGTCCTTCATCGATCTATGTCGGCGCGATCCCGAAACCCGATAAAGATCTGTCACAGATCCGCGAAGTCATCATGGAACAAATCATTGACATATCAGAAAACGGCGTGACACCCGCCGAAATGGAGAAGATTCAAAATCAATTATTGAATGACTCGATCCGAGTTCGCCAATCGTCAATGGCGCGGGCGCAAAACATCGCAGAATTCACGCTCTATGACGGCAATCCGGAACTTATAAACTCTGAACTTGACGATCTTTTGACAATCACCGGCGATCAGATAAAAGAAGCGGTCGCCAAATATTTGAACACCGAGAATCGAACATTGCTCAATGTTGTGACCAAACAAAATTAGAAGCGGAGAGAAATCGGAGAATCAAAGGAATTCTTTGCTCGGCTCATTAAATTTCTAATCGCTACTCAAAAATTTATGACAGAAGATTTTCGCAAATCAGCACCCGCGCCGCTGGCGCCGGTTGCATTTAATATTCCGCAGCCTTTTGAAACAACTTTAGCCAACGGTTTGAAGTTAGTTATTTTTGAAGATAAAAAACTTCCGCTGATCAGTTTCAGGCTTTTTCTGCGTTCCGGCGACATTCATGAACCGGCGAATTTTGCGGGATTAAATTCGGCGGTTGCTTCGATGCTTTCGGAAGGAACCGAAAGCTACACTTCAAAACGGTTTGCCGAAGAGATCGAACGGCTCGGCGCTCATTTGTCCGCCAGCTCCGGTTCGGATACGACTTCGATTTCCGCCTCGTCGCTGACGCTTTACGCCTCCGACATCTTGCGTTTGATGGCGGAAATGATTCTCAAACCGCGGTTTCCCGAGGAAGAATTGGATCTTTATCGACGAAACACGATCGAAGGATTGAAATTTCAGCGTTCGCAAGCGAATTTTCTTGCCGATGAACAGGTGACGCGGATCATTTTCGGTTCGCATCCATATTCAAAAGTTTCGCCGAAAGCCGAAGATATCGAGAAAATCACGCGCGAAAAGCTGGTCGCTTATCAAGCCCACAGATATATTCCGAACAATGCGGTCTTTATCATCGTCGGTGATGTCGACAAGGATGATCTGATCAAGGAAATTGAGGACAATTTCGGCGATTGGCAAAGCGGAAAGATCGACGATTTTGCTTACGCCGCAGTTCCCGAACGGACGGCAAAAACGCTGACGATCGTTGATCGAAAAGGTTCGGCGCAAGCCAATATCGTGCTTTCCAACCCGGCGATCGAGCGAAATCATCCCGATTATTTCCGCGTTTTGGTGATGAATCAGATTCTTGGGGCGGGTGCCTCTTCGCGAATCTTTATGAATCTGCGCGAGGAAAAAGGTTACACTTACGGCGCGTATTCAAAATTTGATATGCGCCGTTTAGCCGGTGCGTTTGAAGCCACCGCCGAAGTCCGGACATCGGTGACCGGCGATTCGCTAAAAGAATTTTTCTTTGAACTAAATCGAATTCGTGACGAAAAAGTTTCCGCAACAGAATTGCAGGACGCCAAAAATTTCTTGACCGGAGTTTTCCCGATTCGTGCCGAAACGCAGGAAGGTTTGACGAATTTGATCATCCATCAAAAAGTTTACGAATTGCCCGATGATTATCTGCAAACTTACCGTGAAAATATTGATGCGATCACGATCGAAGATGTCGAAATAGCGGCAAACAAATATGTGCAGCCCGAACAGATGGCGATCGTTATTGTCGGTGATGCCGAAGACATTCTGCCGCAAGCTCGGGAATATGCGTCGGACGTCGAGATTTTCGACACCGACGCAAATCCGCAAGCCGTTTCAAATTACGGCAAACCAACGGAAGCTGCAGCAATTGATATTTCGGGAAATTGGGATCTCAAGGTTGATTTTCAAGGACAGGAAATTCCCGTCTCATTGAATCTGGTTCAGACCCGTGGCGTGATTTCCGGCAAGCTTGAATCGATGCTCGGCGAGGGAAAGATCGAAAACGGAAAAGTTGCGGGCAACAGTTTTTCGGCAGTTGCGGTGACCGAAATGCAAGGACAATCGCTCGAATTATCGATCGGCGGAACGGTCGAAGACGACGTCATGAAAGGAACACTTTCCGCGCCGATGATCCCGATGCCGCTTGATTTCAGCGGCAACCGCGCGAGTTAGATTTATAAAAATTGTTCGGATCAGCAGAATAAATTTTAAGTTCAAAATTCTTGTCAAAAGTTTCGCTTGATGCCATAATGCGCTCAATAATCCAATATTGAAGGGCAACTCAAATGTGTGTGAGCGCAATACAAAGACAATCTAAACCGAATGTTTGCAATTATTTCGAATTGCTCGTTTGGATGGCACTCATTATATTTTTGTCAACAATTTCGAATGCCGAACGCCTGCCGATAAAAACTTACACGGTCGCCGATGGTTTGCTTCGCGATTCCGTTTATAAAATCAATCAAGACTCGCGCGGTTTTTTATGGTTTTGCACAGGGGAAGGAATTTCGCGGTTTGACGGTGTCGGGATGACGAATTTTACCGTTGCCGATGGTTTGCCGAACCGCGAAGTCCACGATTTTCTCGAAACAAAAAATGGAACAATTTACATCGCCACGGAAAAAGGGTTGGCGCGGCTCAATCCGCACGGTCTTCGCGATTCAGCGGAAAACCCATTGTTCACGGTCTTTTTGCCTGATAACAAACGCGCCGAAAGAATTCTGACATTGTTTGAGGACAAAAATAATCAGGTTTGGGTCGGAACATCCGACGGACTTTATAAATTGATTGAAACCGGCGGACGCACTGCGTTTGAAATTGTACCGTTGGGCAAGTCTCTGCCCGGCGCGGGCAGTTCCTTTGCTGATCCGGGTCTGAATATGCTTTACATTAGTACGATTCTCGAAGATCGCCATGGTACGCTCTGGATCGGCACTATTGGAAGCGGTTTGTTTCGCCTCACGCCGGATGGCAGTGTCCGCCGATTTACCACTGACGACGGGTTTGGCGACAACAAAATCACCGATTTGCTCGAAGACCGCGAAGGACGGCTGTGGATGAGTATGCGGAGCGATGACTCCGGCGGGGTGTGTCTGCTTAATTCGGAAACGAACGAGCCGTTAGTCAGAAAATGCTACACGACGAAAGACGGTCTGGGTTCAAATCGGGTTCGCGATATGCTCGAAACGAGCGACGGTCAGTTGTGGCTCGCGACCGTGCCGGGGCTCTGCCGATGGCAGGGCGAAGACAACGGTTCGGTTTGTAAAACCTATTCGGCGAAAAATGATTTGTGCGACGACATTCTTGCGCTTGCCGAAGACAAGGACGGAAATCTGTGGACCGGCTCGCCGTGCGGCGCGAAGAAGATCGTTCGTTACGGTTTTACGACCTATACCGAAGCGGACGGGTTAGAGAATGAACATGTCAATTCGATTTTTGAAAATTCCTTGGGCGAATTGTTTGCGACCCCCTTTCCAAAAACCAAGCGTTTCATCAGCCGATTTGATGGCGATAAATTCTCTCAAGTCAAACTGCGTCTGCCTGCCTTTGTGGTTTATAACGGCTGGGGTTGGCAGCAAATCGTCTGGCAGGATCACTTGGGCGCCTGGTGGATTCCATCGGCGTATGGACTTTTTCGCTCTCCCGACAACACGAGTTTTGAAAATCTTGCCCGTGCATCGCTCGAAAAAGTCGAAACGGGTGCGAAAGGTCATGAGGTCTTCCGAATTTTTGAAGATTCGCGCGGCGACATCTGGATTCTCACGACCGGAGCCGTCAATGAACTTCAGCGTTGGGAACGGGCTAAAAATATCTGGCACGATTACACTTTGCAAACCGGGTTTTCGGAGTCTCGCGTTGGCTCGGCTTTTGTCGAAGATGCCAAGGGCAACGTCTGGATCGGCGCGAGCAGCGATCACAACCAGAGCGCTTTGATTCGCTATCGCAACGGTGAATTTCGCGTTTTCACCGAAGCGGAAGGAGCGCCATCGGGCTGGATTGAGCAATTGTTTCTCGACAGTCGCAAACGTCTCTGGATTGCCTCGACCGGCGACGGCGTTTGGCGGCTTGACGAGCCGGACAGCGACAACTTTGAATTTATTAAATATACGCCCGCCAACGGTTTGACGAGCATTGCCACGACTTCCGTCACCGAAGACGCATTCGGGCGGATTTATGTTGGGACGTGGCGCGGCGTTGACCGCCTCGATCCCGACACCGGACAAATCGAAAATTTCACGACCGCCGATGGTTTGCCCGAGAGTTATGTCGAGGTTTCCTTCCGCGACCACCAAAATAATCTTTGGTTTGGCACCGACAAAGGGCTGGTGCGTTTTGTCCCCGAACCGCCGCGCAGGCGCGAACCGCCAAATGTTTTTATCACAGGCGTGCGGGTTTCCGGCGTTCCGCAGACGGTTTCGATTCTTGGAGACAGAGAGATT
>JBBQOA010000297.1:0-5980 GCA_038330465.1 Pyrinomonadales bacterium | reverse complement strand
TCTTTTTAAGCCGCGAGAGCGGCACTTAGAAAGTAGCCAGACGTACAACGTCTGGTCAGATTAGTTAATCATTCTCGCGCTGAAAGTGCAGAAAGACAGATTCTGAGCGCATCTTCAATGCGCAAAATTTTATTTCAAGTTTCCAGAGGTTTTACCTCTGGCTATTTTCTAGCGGCAACTTCGTTGCTTTTAAGATCGCACCAACGATAAATTAAATTTCATGGTTTATGAATTACACATCGAAAGAAATCCTCAAATAACTGCCGATGAATGGCTGAATGTTGTCGAAACAACCGACGACGTAAAAATCGATGCAAGCGATGATGTCGCGATAACCCCGCTTACCGGAAAAGAAATCCGCATTCCGGGTTCACCGGAAACAGCGGCGGTTTGGTTTTCAGACTCAGAAGAATGGTTTAAGATATTTCGATTTCGGCGTGGGCGCATTTTATTCAATGCAAAGGCTTGGGATAATCCAAATTTACCTGTTCGCGAGAAAGCTTTTGAACTTGCCCGAAAATTAAATGCTGAAATCATTGGCGATGAAGGCGAAAAATATTGACGCTAAATTTGTAAAAATGAAAGCAGTTTCAACAAATCGCGGCTCTGCCGCCTGATGTGCGGAAAGGCTGTGCCTTTCCGTCTGTTTGAATCTGTTTTTTTGAGGCTCTGCCTCATTTTCAACTGTTCGAGGCAGAGCCTCTGTTAGTAATTTCACGGAAAGGCTGTGCCTTTCCGCACATCAACGGGCATAGCCCAAAACAATTTACTGAGTTTTTCCATTAAAATGTTGCGAATCTCCGAAATAAAGCTCCCGTTAGACCACGCGGAAGATGCCCTGCGAGCCGCGATTCTTGCTAAACTGCAAATTTCCGGCGACGCATTAAAAAACTTTACGATCTTTAAACGCAGCTATGACGCGCGGCGCAAAAGCGCGATCGTTTTTGTTTATATCGTTGACGCTGAAACAGCGAAAAACGCCGAACTGCTCAAACGATTTCAAAACGATCCGCACATTTTAGAAACTCCCGATTCGACTTATAAATTGGTCGGACACGCGCCGCAAGGTTTGAAAATTCGCCCGATTGTCATCGGCACGGGACCGTGCGGTTTGTTTGCCGGATTAATGCTTGCGCGGATGGGTTTTCGCCCCGTCGTTTTGGAGCGCGGAAAAGAGGTGCGCGAGCGGAGCAAGGATACGTTCGGTTTTTGGCGCGACGGCGGACTTAATCCGGAATCGAACGCCCAATTCGGCGAAGGCGGCGCGGGAACTTTTTCCGACGGCAAACTTTACTCGCAGGTCAAAGATTCGAAATATCTCGGTCGCAAAGTTCTGACCGAACTCGTCGAAGCGGGCGCGAACGCGGAAATTCTCTATATCAACAAACCGCATATCGGCACTTATAAGCTCGTCAAGATCGTCGAAAATATGCGGGCAACAATCGAGCATTTGGGCGGCGAGATTCGTTTTCAAAGCCGCGTCGAAGCTGTCGAGATCGAAAAAGGCAAAGTGCGCGGCGTGACGCTTGCGAGCGGCGAATTTATCGCAAGCACGCACGTCGTTCTCGCGGTCGGGCACAGCGCGCGCGATACTTTCGAGATGCTTTTTGCGCGCGGCGTTTATATCGAACCGAAACCTTTTTCGATCGGTTTTCGCGTCGAACATCCGCAGCGTCTGATCGACGAATGCCGTTTCGGCGATTTTGCGGGCAACAAACTGCTCGGCGCGGCTGATTACAAGCTCGTTCACCATTGCCGAAACGGGCGTTCGGTGTACAGTTTTTGTATGTGTCCGGGCGGCATGGTCGTCGCCGCCGCGTCCGAAGCCGGTCGGCTCGTGACCAACGGAATGTCGCAGTATTCACGGAGCGAAAAAAATGCGAACAGCGCGATCGTTGTCGGCATCACGCCGGAGGAAGATTATCCCGAAAATGCGCTCGCCGGAATCGAATTTCAGCGCCGACTCGAAGAAAAAGCATTTAAGCTCGGCGGCGAAAACTACAAAGCGCCCGCACAGCTCGTCGGCGATTTTCTCGCCGGTCGCGCTTCAAAAGAGTTCGGCAAAGTTCTGCCGTCATACACGCCCGGAATTCACCTCACCGATCTAAGCGAAGCCTTGCCGAAATTTGCGATCGACGCAATAAGAGAAGCGATTCCCGCCTTCGACAAACAGATCAAAGGTTTCGCGATGCACGACGCGCTGCTGACCGGCGTCGAAACGCGCACCTCGTCGCCGATCCGCATAACGCGCCGCGACGACGGTCAAAGCGTGAACACGAGAGGACTCTTTCCCGCCGGCGAAGGCGCAGGCTACGCGGGCGGCATTCTCTCCGCCGGAATCGACGGCATCAAAGCCGCCGAAGCGGTCGCGCTGAATATTTTACAAAGCGTTAATTCGTGAAGCTCAAGAGATTTTATATAACTTTGCGTTCCGCGCTTCGCGGCATTTAGCCACGCCGCTTGAGCGCGTGGTCAAGATGGATTTGATATAATTGAGCGCGTTTTAACGTGCTTGAAACGGGCTTAAGCCAAACAAAAAGGACGTTAAAACGCCCTTTCGTTTGACTATTTTCGCTAACCGCGCCGTAAACAGCGCGGCTAAATGCCGCGAAGCGCGGTAAATAAATAAATGATGAAACTGATTCTGACAGCAGTCGAAAAATCGCTTGCCGAGGCGTGGCGCAAGTTTTTCAGCGAACTTGATTTCGTAACCGTGCCTCACGGCTCGATCCTTGACGCCCGATGCGATGCGGTCGTCAGTCCGGCGAATAGTTTCGGGTTTATGGACGGCGGGATCGATGCGATTTATTTGTCTTTTTTTGGTTAAGATCTGCAAACGCGCGTTTGCAGATCTTTGAACATCATCACGGCGAATTAATTGTCGGCAACGCCGATGTCGTTGAAACCGAAACCGAATCAATTCCTTTTCTGATCGTTGCGCCGACGATGCGGGTGCCGATGCATTTGCAGGACACGGTTAATCCTTATCTCGCGATGCGCGCTCTTCTGACGCTCGTTAAACATAAAACTTTTCTGTCAGGTCCGCACGCGGGTGAACCGATCAGCGAACATATCAAAACCATTGCGCTGCCCGGTCTCGGAACCGGCGTCGGACGCGTTGGGTTTAACACCTGCGCGCATCATGTTCGTCAGGCAATTAACGATATTTTGCTCGAAAACTACACGATGCCGCGATCCTGGGCGGAAGCCTCGGATCGCCATCAACTGCTTTATACGAACAAGCTCAAACGGCTTCAACATTGATAACTTTGAACTGAAAATTTACGAATTATATGAAAACAATTGACGTTGCGCCCATAAAACCGGATATTTCTTTTGATCTGCTTGAAAAGCTGGATATTCGTGTCGGCACGATCGAAGCGGTCGAAGATGTGCAAGGCTCGGATAAATTGCTGCGTTTGACGGTTGACTTCGGCGACCGCAAACGAAATATTCTGGTCGGAATGAAACAGGAACGCGCGAATCCGAAGGAGATAGAAGGCGCACAGGCATTGTTCGTCGTCAATCTTCCGCCCAAGAAAATGATGGGCGAAATTTCTGAAGGAATGCTCTTCGACATCGGTTACGCCGACGGATTGACACCGGTTCTGGCGATACCCGAAAAACCGCTCCCGAACGGCTCGCGCGCCGGATAAAGCCTGCGCCAAATCATTTCCAGCGTTTTTCCTTCTTAAATCTGGTGACGACCATTTCGCGGCGCATTTTCGGCAGGTGGTCGATAAAGAGTTTGCCGTCGCAGTGATCGGTTTCGTGCAGAAAGGCGCGCGCCGTGTAGCCTTCCGCTTCCCGTTCGAACCATTCACCTTTTAGGTCTTGCGCACGGAGCCGCGCCTTCATCGGTCGGACGACGACCGCCGGAACTTTGCCGAGCGAGAGACAGCCTTCCGACGATGATTGTTCGCCCTCGGTCGCAATAATTTCTGGATTCGCGGCAACCAGCTTGATGCCTTCGCAATCCATCACGAAAAGACGCAAATTAAGACCGATCTGCGGTGCCGCCAAACCGACGCCTTCCGCCTCATACATCGTTTCATACATATCTTCGCAGAGCGCCGCCAATTCAGCGTCAAATTTTTCGACCGGTTTGCCGACTTCCGCGAGAACCTCTTCGGGATATTCGGTGATCTTTCTAATACTCATATTTCGATTTTGGATTTTAGATTTTGGATTTCGGATTGATCTTCAATCGCAAATCTGAAATCGCAAATTATTTATCTCGGAATAACGCCGCGCCGTGAGCTGCGACTGAAATCGCGTTTCGCATTAAAGCCTTTTTCCTCGCGCTGAAGACATTCCCAGCAGACGTTTTTTTCTTCGTTGGTCGGGCTCAGAAATATGTTGTAATGCGTCATTTCGCGGTCGCATTCGGAACATCTGACCGCCGTTTTCTCGGTTTCTTTCGTATCAATTGATTCAATCATTTTACTTTTTCCTCAAAAGTCGAACTCTTTCTTTGTAAAAATTCTTTTCTTCGATAATAGTGTAATTTGCTTCGACAAACTTTTCCAAAGGCGCGCACGCCTTTGTCGTCTGACATCGTTCGCCGGTCGCCAGCCAGATCTCACGGGCTTCGGGCGGAATTTTTGAAATAACAAAATCATTTTCTTTCCGGATGCTGTCCGCCGCGCCGTATTCGCCCTCGCTTCCCCAGTTGAAAAATCTTTCATCGGGCAAAATTCGGTTGACGCCGCGATAATGATACGGCAGATTGAGCGCATCGAAAACCGTGAAAACGATGATCGGCTGATCCGGCTTTTCGCGCTCTTCGATAAAAGCGGCAACGCGCGCCCAATCGCCGCGCTTCGCCATCTGCGGATAAAGCGTGGAGATTGAATAGACGAATAAAATAAGAAGCGTGGACAAAAGAATGATAATTGGAAGCGAAAAAGGAAAAAAGCGCGCCGAACGCGCCGAATTCCTTTTCTCTTCTTCTCCGCTTCGCTCTTTCTCCGCCTCTGTTTGCTCTGCGCCGCCGCGTCTTTGCGGGAAAATTATTTTCACGACAAGCCCTGAAAACAAGATCAGCGGCGCAAACAAAACCGCCGCGTGCCGAATTTCGACATAGATCTCGCCGAGCAGAAAATAAGCCAGCAGTAAAAACGCGGCGGTCACCGCCGAGATCGCGCCAAAGGCAAAGATGTTCGGGTTTAATTCCCGGCGTTTTTTAAAGAGCAGAACGGCGCCGACCAAAATCGCCGAACGAACGAGCCAAACTCTCGTGAACGAAACCGTCGTAATCTCTTCGGGCGGAAAAAGTTCCGTCGGCAGAATGAAATTCAAGCCTGAATTCCAGATCAGACGCAAGCCTTCCGCCAAAGTTCCGGGCGTTGGCACGTCGCTTGCCGCCGTCGCAAACTGCATTTTGATGATCCATAAAAGCGGCAGAAACGCCGCGCCGACGATCAGCATTTGCAGAAAATATCTTTTGGCAGCGCGCCCGCGCCGCAAAATAAGAAGCGCGATAAAATTTCCGACCAGCAGAAACCCGAGATAATAATTCGTGTAAAGCGCGATAATAGAAATTAAAACATAACCAATTTGCGCCTTGTTCGGCGCCCGGGCGTCTTTGCCGGAAAACTCTTTTTCCGCGCTTAAATACCCGTCAAAAAATAATTTGAGCAGCCCGACCGAAAACAAAATAACGAGCGAGTAAACGCGGATCTCAAGACTCGCCCAGATCAAAAACGGGTGGAGCGCGAAAAACGCCGCGATCCAAAATGCCGTTTTCTCGTCAAAAAGCCTGCGCGCCAGACGGTAAAAAATAGTGATCGCCAACAGGCTGCAAACGATCGAAAAAAACCGCGCAAAAAATATCGAATGACTTATTTCACGCCACGCGCTGAGCAGCAAAAAATAAAGCGGCGCCTGTTTTTCGTCGGCGAAAACATTATGAAACGTCGCCGCCAGACCGTTTTCGGTCGTGTAGAGCGTCGAAGCTTCGTCCGACCAGATGTTCAGA
>JBBQOA010000296.1:0-5985 GCA_038330465.1 Pyrinomonadales bacterium | reverse complement strand
GGGATAAATTGGTAATTCCGGTTAAGCCGTTGGTTGTTGAAACGGTCCCGCCAAGAACACTGTTCTGAACGGTGTTGTTATTTATGCTCATCGTCGCAGTTGATAACAATGTAGATAACCCCTGATTATTTATTCCGATGACGCCGCCGGTTGTTGCGGCGGTCGGGTTATTTGTAATGGTTACGGTGTTGTTGTTGATGGTCGTCGAGATAGTTCCGACTGGATTTGCAACCGAATAGTTTTTCAAAAAACCGCCCGTCGTCACGCTTTGTGTCAACGCTGCGCTTGTGATCGTATTGAAGGAAACATTGTCGTTAATTTGCTGGTTGTCGAAAATACAGTAATTACTTCCGGTCAGTGATAAATAGCCGGATAACGCTGCGCCGCCGCCCCAATTTGTAATGGTATTTCCTGTTGCCAATGATGCGCCGCCGATGTCGTTTCCGCTGTCAATCGCCGCGATCGTCGTTCCCGCGCCCACAAAGACGATGCCGTAGTTCACATTACTGATCGCATTGCCGTAAATTTTATTATTGCTATTTGAGCCTGATGCTGCCGTAACTTCGGCAGATGTTGTAATTGAAGTTGAAGAGTGTCGGGTATTGCTGTAAATGCCGAAAGTGTTGAGATACGTGCGGTTTAGCGAAATCGTGTTGTTTTGGAACGTATTATTTTGACAGCCATCGGTCAATGAAACATAAAGCATCGCAATACCGAACTCCGTCATATTATTTGACGCGGCTGGCGTGTTAATACTATTCGATCCGCTTTCCTGAATGACAAAGTTTTGAATCGTTATCCAGTCAGCACCGACGAGTTTGAAACCGGCGTCCACTAATGAACCGACCGTCAGTGCCGATGATGCCGTCACGGTGTTACCGTTGCCCGTGATCGTTACTGTATTGGTCGAACTTGTTGTCGTCAGAACCGAAGAACCCGTTCCGCCGATCACATAGCCGCCGGCAGGAGCAATTTGCGGGTTTCCCGCCAAAACATTTAAAGTTACCGGACCGCCCAAACCCTGCGCGTTCAGATCAGCTATGGCAAGCGCCAAGGTTGCGTAATCACCGGGAATATTATAAGTTCCCGAAAGCGGTGCGAACAGTGTCTGAACATTTTTTGTCGACTCGGTTCCGACCGTCGGCGGTAAGAAATTATTATTTTTCTTGAGAAATTGATTGACTAACGCGGAGTCACGTTTTCCGGAGGTTGCAACGGTTCGGGTAACGCCGAAAACAGAGGCGACACTTTCGGCAAAATTACGGAAGCCTTGCAGATTAGCGGCTAACGCAAAGACCGAAGTCAATAATAATAAAAGACCGATGGCGATAAGGCGCACTGAACGCTTGACGGATTGTCCGACAAAACTCATAAAATTCTCCTAAAACAATTAAAAAATGACACAAAATGACGCAATTCCAGCTTCTGCAACCGAGAAAAAAATGCTCTATATTGCAATTTTTATTAAACTTTCCTGACTAAATCGAGACTTCAAACAATTACTCGGTTGATGAGATGCTGACCGGGTCTGAACACTTTTAATTGTTTTAGATTTTTGTTTCGGTTTAAGCAAATTAGATGCTTTTTATATTTTTGTCAAGACAATGCCCCGCCCGAAACACAAATTATCCGAAATATTTTTTCGAGCCCGAAATTTGTCAATCAGGAACGCGGCATTCTGCCGCTAATCCGGTCGGACCGAGCTAAAATCTCGAAATTACAACGTTTATTTTAGAAAGATGTCTATTTGATTTATCTTATTTGTTGGTCAAAATGCTTATTTGAACGCAGACTTCTCCAACCCCGCCGCGTTTGTTAAACGCGCAGCTTGTTCACCTTTCTAAAACTCTCCGGGAAATTGGAAGAGATTTGTTCGTAAAGAGTTAGTTTCGGCGGCGTTTGCCGCCCTCATCGGCGATCAAACCGAATTATTTAATAAGCCAACTCTTTGCGCGTTGAAGAAACGACCAAAGAGTTGGTTTTCGAAAAGGACATAAAAAGGGGTAGCCCATTTTCCCTTGTCGGATCGTACAAACTCGTTTCGCCGCAATCGGCGACAGTCCAGCTCGACAGGGAGTATACCTGCTTGAGATTTTGATAAACCACCACTTGAACCTGCTGCAATTCGTCATCAAGGCTGACCGTCAAACAAAGCCGGAAATTCGTGCCTGCAACGAGCTGCGTTTCGGCTTTGTCAACCGATTCGAGTACCAAACCTTCCTGTTCCGGGGTTTTTTCGGCGCGGTTGCTGACCGCAAATTCCGCCGCCGCGACGACGCGTTCATTATCGTTTTCGGCGGTTCTATAACCGCCAACTTTGATCTGCGCGCCGGCAGTCAAAACTAAACTCGCCGCCATCGCGACGAGCAATGCTGTCAATATGAGCGTTTTTTTTACCATTCTGATTTTACTCCTAAAGGTCGGCATTTATTGTTTCTGTTTTCGCACTTTGCCGCTTTATCATAAATCTAACACAAATTCGATATGGCGAGTATGAACTGAAACAGTTGTTCTGTAAATAGGCAATATCACCCAAAATATATAGGTATTTCTGCCTATTTTTCGAGCAAGAAAATTTGATCTATTTCTCCATTTTTTTCTTTGTATCAATAAAATCGTTAATTCTTGATATTTTGAAAAGTTTTTTTTCGGTCAGTGGTAAACGCACGACTCAAACAATCTTCGACGTGGGTAAAATTATCGGTTGGAGAGGCGATGTGAGCCGGGGCTTGTTGCTTGTCTTTCTATCCCGTAATCGAAATCAAATAGGATGGCTCCACGATTTTCTGTTTGTTAAGAATTGAGTAAGTTTTAAAAATACTTTGCCATTAAACAAGCAGAACTCCCGGAATTTACGTTAAAAGTTTGTTACAGGAACTTATTTTGTTTTAGGGAATGGATTTTGCACATTGACAATGTAGTCAGCCAATCCTGCTCAAAAAGTGTGTGCAAAACATACATTGGAGGCGGATTATGTATCAATTTAATAAATAAATCAAAATAAGGAGTAAAAAATGAAAGTAAAAGAAATAATGACGAAAAATCCGGTTTATGGAACACCCGAAACGAGCCTCCACGTAATCGCTCAAATGATGGTCGAAAACGATTGCGGTTGTATTCCGATCGTCACGAGTGATGAAACAAAAAAGCCCATCGGGATGATCACCGACCGCGATATCGTCGTTCGCAGCATCGCGGAAAACCGAAACCCGCTGGACTTAAAAACGGATGAACTGATGACCCGCGAAATAGTTTCGGTGAAACCGGAAATGAGCGTCGAAGAATGTTGTAATCTGATGGAAAACAAACAGATCCGCCGCGTTGCCGTGATCGACGAAACCGGAATGCTGTGCGGAATGGTCGCCCAAGCCGACATCGCAATCCACGCCTCGAACGATAAAACAGCCGAAGTCGTCCAGGAAGTCTCAAAAGCCGCGACAAACGTATAACGGGGGAAAGTAGTAAAGGGGAAAAGTTTCGGTCAGTTCTGGGAATCAAACTTTTAACCTTTATCCTTTTAACCTTTTTGCCTTAAAGCCCGTGCATAACTATCAATGATTGCTCAGATTTCTCTAAATATGCCGGATGTCTCCTGGTTTGTCGGGACATGTAAACCGCAAAAAATAGCCGGGTCTTTTTATAAAAAGACCCGGCTAAAGATTGAACAACTGCTTTTTTTATCGCCCGGCGGCAAGCGATAGACGAGCCTGCGCCCGTTCGAGCCGTTCTTTTTCGGCTTCATAATCTTCTTCGGTTCCGCTCCAGGTTCCGCTGAGGGCTTTTTCTGCATTTTCGCGGTCGGCGCGTGCCGTTTCGGTATCGATCTCATCAACTTTTTCGGCGATGTCGGTCAAAATCGAAACCTTGTTCGTACTGACTTCGACAAAGCCGCCCGAAACAACCATTTTTTCGTTCACGCCTTTATGGTTAAATGACAAAATGCCCGATTTGAGCGATGAAATAAGCGGCGCGTGATTCGGCAAGATCCCGACTTCGCCGGTTGCCGTCGGCACCGTTACAGAATCAATGGTTTCGTCAAAGACTTTTTTTTCGGGTGTGACAATTTCTAATTTAATCATAGATTTAATGGATAACGGATCACGGATCACGGATCACGGATCACGGATAATATTTTCTTTAATTATCCATTATCCGTGATCCACTTTACATTTTTATGCGGAAGCCGCCATTTTCTTGGCTTTTTCGCGGGCTTGTTCGATCGTGCCGACCATATAGAACGATTGTTCGGGCATATCGTCGCATTTGCCTTCGAGAATTTCGCGGAAACCTTTGATCGTGTCGGCGATCTTCACATATTCGCCTTTCAAACCGGTGAACTGTTCACCGACGAAAAACGGCTGCGAGAAGAAACGCTGAATTTTACGTGCCCGCGCGACCGTCAATTTATCGTCTTCCGAAAGTTCATCAAGTCCGAGAATCGCGATAATGTCCTGCAAATCTTTGTAGCGCTGCAAGATCCGTTTGACCGATTGCGCCGTGTCGTAATGCTCGTCGCCGACAATTTGCGGGTCAAGAATTCGCGAGTTTGAAGCAAGCGGGTCAACCGCCGGATAAATTCCAAGTTCGACGATCTGCCGCGAAAGCGCGGTCACGGCGTCCAAATGCGCAAACGTCGTTGCCGGAGCCGGATCGGTATAATCGTCCGCCGGAACATAAACGGCTTGGATCGAAGTGATCGCGCCCGTTTTCGTCGATGTAATGCGTTCCTGCATTTCGCCCATTTCCGAAGCGAGCGTCGGCTGATAACCGACCGCCGACGGCATCCGTCCGAGCAGTGCGGAGACTTCCGAACCGGCTTGCGTAAAGCGGAAAATATTATCAACAAAGAAAAGCACGTCGTTTCCCTGATCGCGGAAATATTCGGCGACCGTCAAACCCGACAGCGCAACCCGCAGACGCGCTCCCGGAGGTTCGGTCATCTGTCCGTAAACCAGCGACACTTTCGAATCTTTGAGCTGGGCTTTATCAACTTTTGACAAATCAAAGGCGCCGGTTTCTTCCATATTATCCAAGAAAGTTTCGCCGTATCTGATAACCTTTGATTCAACCATTTCACGAAGCAGATCATTGCCTTCGCGGGTTCTTTCACCAACGCCCGCAAACACCGAAAAGCCATCGCTGCCGATCGCCACGTTGTTGATCAGTTCCATGATCAGAACCGTTTTGCCGACACCCGCGCCGCCGAACAGACCGATCTTTCCGCCGCGCAAAAACGGCTGCACAAGATCGATGACCTTGATGCCCGTTTCAAACATTTCAAGCGTTGTTGATTGCTCGTCAAAGCTCGGCGCGTGGCGGTGAATCGAAGATTTTGTTTCGGAGACGACCGGACCGAGTTCGTCAACCGGATCGCCGATCACGTTCATCACGCGACCGAGCGTTGCCGTGCCGACCGGAACCATGATCGGACCGCCGAGATCGATGACCTTCATGCCGCGGACCATTCCGTCGGTCGGGAGCATCGACACCGCGCGGACACGACCTTCGCCCAAATGCTGTTGGACTTCAGCGATCACATCGACCGCGGTTTCAACATCGAAACCTTCGCTCGTAATTCTTAAAGCCTGATAAATAGGTGGTAAATAGTTCGTAAATTCTACGTCAACGACCGGACCGATAATCTGCACGATTTGTCCGATTTGTGCGTTTCCATCATTAGCCATTTTTTATAAATACTCCTCGCAATAGAAAAGAAAAAGGGTTAGATAACAAAGGAGAAAGATTACCATATTCGGACGGCGAAAGGCAAAGCCGTTTGTGAAAAATGGCATTAGCACGCCGAAAAGTTTATAATCGGCGAATGAAATGGTTTAGCGGAGCAATTGCCGTCGGCGTCTTTGGGCTGCTGTATTTATTTGAAATAAAACGACCTTTGCGCCGTCAGGTCAATTCAAAAGAGGTCGAAACCGTCCGCAATCTGGCAATTGCCGCGACCGCCGGAATTGTCATCAATTATCTTGAAAA
>JBBQOA010000295.1:0-6002 GCA_038330465.1 Pyrinomonadales bacterium | reverse complement strand
TTTATTGCAGCAATGCAAAATGCAAAATGCAAAAAGTAAAATATAAACCGCCAATTTTGAATTTTGAATTTTGAATTTTTCATTTAGACAAGATCTTTCCGCAAATGAACAAGCCGCGATGTTTCTTCATAACCGAGTTTGAGATGCGCCTGAAAGCTCACGTCGTTGCCGAGCTCTGAATCCGAAGCCATTTCGGTACAACCTTTTTTCCGCGCCCACCGCTCGGCGTTCCGCACCAAATCTCTGCCGACACCGGAACGTCTGTATTTCGTTTCGACAAACCAACCTTCAAGATAACCGACGTGATCGGTATGGCAATCTTCGACAAACGGGCGAATACTCGCTTCCAAAAATCCGATCAGTTTGCCGTCGCCGTTTTCCGCAACCAAAACCAATTGCGAATCAGAATGCTCGTAAATATCGATCATCTCCGCTTTATGTTCATCTTCGCTCAATTCATCCCATAAATGTTGGCGGAGGCGAAACCATTCAGACAAATCTTTTTCCTGTAATTGACGAACCCGAAAATTTTGCTCTGTCATTAGCAGTTGATTTTAGCAGTCTATTATTTTTTTGTAAAAAAATATGTATGGTTCAAACGTAATATTTACAATCTTGCAGATCACAATGGACAAATCGGCGGCAAAAAAATATCTTGTTTGTAAATCAACTTTACGCACAAGATATTTTTATAATTTTAGGTTTGTGATCGGTAAACCCTTTTTTAATTGAGTTTACTCGCCGGTTTTCGCGGCTGCCGATTTATCCATTAAAAGCTCAAGCGCTTTTTTCAACTGCAAATCTTCCAGAACGGTCGTTTTCGGCTGTTCTGTTTTCGGTGTCGGCGCGGTCGTCGGCTGCGGATTTTGTTTTTGTTCATCCTGCTGATCGACAAGATCTTCGACATCGAGCGGTTCGAGCGTGTTCGGTTTCTTGACCTCGACCGAGGGTTTGACGCCCGAGCTTGCGCGATCTTCACCCAAAAAGGTTTTACCGTCAGCCGATGCCCATTTTGAAACCGTTAAAAGCAAGCCGTCGCCGCCCTTCAAGGTAAATAATTGTTGATCGGTGCCCGCGCCAAAGCTTCTTTCGCCGACGACTTCGCCGCGTTTGCGTTCAATCAATGCCGAAGCGATCACTTCGCCCGCACCGGAAGTTCCAAGATCGATCAAAGCGACCACTTGACCGTTAAAGATCGTTTTATTGGGATCCGCCGCAAATGTTTGCAAAACTTTATTTTCGCGTCCGATGATCTGCGCCAGATTGCCGTCTTTTATAAACAAATTGGCAACCGCGACGCCTTCGTTAATATTTCCGGCGGCAACGCCGCGCAAATCGAGAACGATCTTTTGAACGCCCTGTTTCGATAAATTTTGGACCTGCGTTTTGATGTCGTTCGCTTCGCCGTCTTCGAGACTGTAAACTTTGATGATGCCGACCTTGTTGCTGTCAACCTTGGCTTCAACCGACGGAATTTTATAATTGCCGCGTGAAACAGTGATCGTCTGCGGTTTCGCGCCGGTTCTGAGAACCCGAAGTTTGACGCCCGAACCGGCTTCCCCGAGAATCAATTGCCGCGCATCGTAAAGCGAAATATCGCGTGTTGCTTTGTTTTCGATATATTCGATGACGTCGCCCGATTTAAGTCCGGCTTTGTCTGCGGGCGAATCCTTGATCACCGAAATTACATAAAGATATGATGAAATTTGCGAAAACTCCGCGCCGATTCCCGCCAGCGTATTTTGTCTTTTCGCTTGAAAATCCCTGACCTGATCTGCCGTCAAATAAGATGAATACGGATCGAGCCCGTAAGCCAAGCCGCGCAATGCTCCGGCGCGCACCTTTTCCAAATTCGGTTCGTCAACATAATCGTTTTGAATATGCTGGAGCACCGATTCAAAGATCCGGATCTGCGCGCCCGAATCATTGATCGGCTGTTGCGCATTGGTTTTATAAATGTTCATGAAAACCCCGGCAAACACATATAATGCAATGACGGTCGAAAGTGAAACAATGATTAATTTTCCGCGAAATGACATCTTTTACCTCTTAAAATTTTCTTACGGTTCAATTTGACGTTAATCTTTTATCCGATTAACAATTATCTTATAACTAAAATTTTCGTGCAAGAGAAAGAAACAACTAATCCAATCGAATTTTTAGATGTTTTTTCAATTCCGACGAAAGGCAGAATCGTTGCCCTTGACCTCGGCACCAAACGCATCGGCGTTGCCGTCTGCGATGAATTCCAGTTGACGACGCGACCGCTCAAAACAATCGAACGAACGGGCTGGAAAAAACTTCTCTTACAAATCAAACAAATACTCGCCGACTTTGATGCCGTGACCCTCGTTTTGGGTTTGCCGCTGAGCACCGACGGTTCAGAAAGCGCGATGTCCCTTGAAGCGCGCCGGATCGCCCGAAACTTTGCGCTTTCTTTGGACATTCCCGTTATCCTTCAAGATGAACGCGTCACTTCCTACGAAGCCAAAGGCAGACTTTGGAAACAAGGAATTTCCGGCAAAGAACTCAAAAAACGCGTTGACAACGAAGCCGCCGCGATCATCCTGCACGATTTTATCGAACTCCGCAACGATCTTCTGAAAAGGAGTTAAAAAGTTGAAGAGTAAGAACGTGTGCAATTTTTTTGTCACTACAAACAAACTTTTTCACTTTTTCACTTTAGTAACATGAAAAAAATAAATTATAACAGTTAAAAAAAACTTGATCGTTTAGTAGCGGTCTGTGACCGCGTTGCCAGTTGATCTACAAACGGCGGTCACAGAGACGACTCTAAACTATCGTTACAAGTTATTTTTTACCTTCTCACTTTAATACCCAAATTTCTTGCGTCGCTTTTTCGACCGCTTCCTTGGTGAACGGAAATATTGCCGGTGTGCCCGTTCGCCACGCCTCAAATTGATCTTTGAAATACGGACTTGCCGGATTTCCCGACTCGCCAAGCGGAATAACGTGGCGCGTTGCGTCCCAATTTCCGGGACTGGCGATCTGCCGCATCGAAACATACGCGCCGACATTCGGCGTTAGACCGCTGCCGTTGACATTTGTATATCTGACCAGAAATTGTCCGCCGATCAAAGGCACGACCGCCAAAGGATGCTGGAAATTCGCGACGAAATTATTGCCCCAATGCCAATTTGCTTCGTCCGCGCCGAATTTTTTCGCGTCCGACAAGCTCGCGTGCGACTCCTTATCGCAAGTTTTCAATAGCTCTGTATAATCGGCAAAACCTTTCGGCAGCCACCGCGCCGTTTGGTCTTTGATAATCCAAAAAAGAAGCTTTTCGCGGGCAGTATAATATGGAATCTGATTGTCGGCGGCGATCTTGTTGGCGAGACAATTGCGAATTTCGTTGACGATCAAACCCGCTTTCGTGTCTGCCGTCATTTTTCCGTCCCAGCTTTTTAACACCGCGAGCGTTTCCGGCGAGGCGGCTTGCGCTTTGATGATCTCGTTCGCCAGATCGGCATAAACACCGCTGTAAACATCGTGCTGAATGTCGCGCACGTCGTCCATCGTGACCTTTGTATTATTTTTGAGCAGATCATAGATCCGCCGCGCACGCCACGGATTCGCCGCATCACGCGTCATCGCGCCGTAGTATTTGTAATCCGTCCCGACGGTCCGCTGATTTGCCGTGACGATAAAACCTTCGGGCGGATTATATAAATGCGGCAGCTCGCCGAACGGAATAAATCCGGTCCAATCGCCTTCATCGGTCGCGCCGTCGTAGGGCAGCGCGCCGTCGCCGGTGCGCCGGATCGGCACTTTGCCTGCCGCATACCAGCCGATATTGCCTCTCACATCGGCGTACACAAAATTCTGTGAAGCGCCGCCGTAAGTTTTCAGCGCGGATTGAAATTCCGTCCAGTTCTTTGCGCGATTCATCAAAAAGAACGCTTCAAATTCCTGACTTTGCGGGTCCCGCGCCGTCCATTTGAGAGCGAATTTTTGCCCGACCTCGTCCGTGATGATCGGACCGTGGCGGGTTTCTTCGACATCGAGAACTTCTGTTTCGGTTTTCGACGACATCAGATTCGGGCGAACCTTGATCGCTTCTTTGCGGACGACAATTTTTTCCCAACCCGCCGGAGTTTTATATTCGCCCTTGTCGTTAAATGTTTCGCGGTAAAGGTCCTGTACATCGGGTCCGACATTTGTCGCGCCCCACGCGATATTTTCATTATGTCCGAGAACAATTCCCGGAACGCCCGGAAAGGTCACGCCCGAAACACGCATATCGGGCGTTGAAAGATGCGTCAGATACCAGATTCCGGGCGCGGTCGGCTGCAAATGCGGATCGTTGGCAAGCAAAGCCCTGCCGTCGGCGGTGCGTTTGCCCGAAATCACCCAATCATTGCTCGCCGCTAGATCTTCCGCGTAAAGCCCGACGCGTGAAAGCGAAGTTTCCCGAATTTTCGCGTCATTTTCCGCAAATACGAGGTCATCATTTGAAACTCCGACCGGAACTTGCGGCGCGGGTTCGGGAACTTGCAGATTGGAATTTGCCGCTTTCGACTTTGCCAGATCCTTGCCGAATAAGACGACATCGAACGGCGTTGTATTGTTGGTCAGATCCGCGAGCTTATCTTTCGGTAATTTTTGCAAGGACGCGCGAATCAGATCTAAATGATAGGTCGAGCTTAAACCGTCGGCTAAGATCTTGCCGATGCAGAGCGTGTCGGTCGGTTTCCACGGCGACGGCTGATATTGAAGGATCTTAAATTCGGGCGGAAGCGTGTCTTTGTCGAGCGTCGCGATATAGGCATTAACGCCGCGCGCGTAATTTTCGAGCGCGGTCTTGAGCGACGGATTGAGCGATTTGATACTTTCATCGGCAATCGCGGAAAAACCCATCCGGCGCCAGCGTTTGTCTTCATCGAGCACCTGTTTACCGAATATTTCGGCAAGTTCCCCGCGCGATACGCGTCTTAACAGATCCATCTGCCAAAGTCTGTCGGAAGCGGTTATGTAACCCTGCGCAAAATACAGATCGGCATCGTTCGCCGCTTCGATATACGGAATCGAACGCGCATCGCGCCTGACCGTGACGGTTTTCTGCAAACCGTCAACCGTTAAATTCTGCGGCGCAACTTGCGCGAAGCAATTGAACGAATTGAATAAAACAAAAAGAAACAACCAAACCGGATTAAATTTATTTTTCATCAAGTTGAAAATACAAGATTTTGAAAAAGAGTTAAAGCGGAAAATGCCCGGAATAGAATCCGCGCTTTGATTATTTGTTATTTTGTTTTGGGATTTGGTCGAATTATTAAGCATCTTTCCAAAATATTGAGAAATTCAACGGGAATTTTAACGCCAAAACGCAAAGACGCTGAGACGCCAGGATAAACTCAGCGAAAAGGCGCAAAGTTTAGTCAAACTCGCTTGAAATTTGCAGTGTTAATTGGACCTTTAACCAATGATATTCTGATATAAAAAATTTGTGCCTTAGCAACTTGGCGCCTTTGCGTTAAAAAAACTATTTTCGAAAGATGTCTATTGTAAAAGCCAGTCCGAATTCATTTCGGGAAATTATTGTTGTGATTGAATTTCGGCTTGCCTTTCGATGGAATTTTGAAAGACGGTCGGTTTTGACGTCGATTCTTTTTTTGTTTGAAGCTCGCCCGCATCGGCGGTTGCAACCCGCACGGCGACGCTTAATTCACTGCCCGCATTGCCCTTAAAAATGCTTGCGTCGTCTGCGTTTGCCAAACTTCTTCGAATCTCACACGGTTGACCCTATGAAAAAGAATGTTTAGATGCTCCCACATTTCCGAACTGATCTGTTCGCGAATCTGCCGCGCATTTTCGCGTGCCTGCCCGACGCAGTAAGCGACCGACGCATGATTCTTTTTGTCAAAAGCAAGCGCCTGCGTCATATCGTAAAGCGTCGCGTTTTCGGGCAAAGTTTCGGCAAACAAACCGTCGAGCAGATTCTTGATCCGCTCGTTCATCGCCTCATTGGTGCGCTGTTCAAG
>JBBQOA010000294.1:0-6003 GCA_038330465.1 Pyrinomonadales bacterium | reverse complement strand
ACGCAGTTGACGGTTTTGCATGATCAGACTTTGGAAATGAAAAAAGATCCGAACGTCGAATTATCCGAAAATGAAAACCCATTTAATAATTTAAACCAAAAACCGAGTCATTTAACTTCGGTCGAGACAAAATATCAGCTTTTGGAAGCCGAGTCGGAAACCGAGGCGAGAAATTTGGAAATAGCCTTGCAAAAGAAATATACGACACCATTTTTGCCTTTGGTGATCACGCTGTTTACGGCACCGTTCGCGCTTTCGTTAAGTCGGAAAGGCAAAGTTGTGACAGTTGGCTATGCGGTCGGATTGTGGTTGATTTTTATGGGAATTTCGAACGGCTTTGAACAAGCCGGTTTGAGCGGCAACATTTTACCGAAACTTGCTATTTGGACACCTTTATTTCTTTTTTCATTGATCGGTGTTCTGCTCTTTTCAAAAGTTAAAACATAAGTTTCAAAACAGGAAACACAAAAAGCCGCATTGTTAACTTTTTAACAATGCGGCTTTTTTTTGTTTATTTGAAGTAAAAATTAAGTACCGGTTTCCCAACTCGACATATACTCAAGCATTTCCGGGGTCAGATCATCGATCGAAATGCCGAGCGAACGAAGTTTCAAACTCGCGATTTCTTGATCGACCTCCGCTGGCAGCACATGCACGCCGGCAGCCAACTTACCATGCTCTTTGACCAAATATTCAGCCGAGAGAGCCTGATTGGCAAATGACATATCCATCACGCTTGCCGGATGTCCTTCAGCCGCCGCAAGATTGATCAAACGACCTTCACCAAGGACGATCACGCTTTTGCCGTCCTTTTTGGAATACTCTTCAACAAACGGGCGTCGATTATTGATCTCGGCAGACATTTCACGAAGTGCGTCGAGGTTCAACTCAAGGTCAAAGTGTCCGCTGTTCGCGACGATCGCGCCGTCCTTCATCTCTTCAAAATGTTCTTTGTCGATGACGTGCCGATTACCCGTGACGGTCACGAAGAAATCGCCGATCCGACAAGCTTCCGACATCGGCATGACACGGAAACCATCCATCACGGCTTCGATCGCTTTGATCGGATCGACTTCGCAAACGATCACGTTGGCGCCCATTCCGCGGGCGCGCATGGCGACACCTTTACCGCACCAGCCATAACCGACGACGACGAAATTTTTGCCCGCCAGCAAAATATTGGTGGCGCGAATGATTCCATCGAGCGTTGATTGACCCGTCCCGTAACGATTGTCAAAGAAATGTTTGGTCTGCGCGTCGTTGACGGCAATCGATGGGAAAGTCAGGACACCGGCTTTCTGCATCGCTTGCAAACGAACGATACCGGTCGTCGTTTCTTCGGTGGTGCCGATTATCTTCTCGGAAAGGTCTTTCTTTTCCTTGAGCATCGTCGCGACAACATCGGATCCGTCATCAATAATGATGTTCGGATTTGATTCGAGCGCGTTGCGCAGATGGCGCATATAGGTTTCGGTCGATTCGCCTTTCAGAGCAAATACCGGAATGCCCCAATCAGCAACGAGGGAAGCCGCCACGTCATCCTGGGTCGAGAGCGGATTCGAAGCGATCAGAATGGCTTCGGCGCCGCCCGCTTGCAGGGTTCTGGCAAGATTTGCCGTTTCGGTCGTGATATGTGCGCAAGCGACGATCCGAATGCCTTGAAGCGGCTTCTCAGCCTCAAAGCGCTCACGAATTAAACGCAGCACAGGCATTTCGCGGTCAGCCCATTCGATTCTTTGTTTACCTTGCGGCGCAAGATTGATGTCTTTTATGTCGTATTCCATTGAAATTCCTTCTTTAGCCATAATATTTTTTTAAAAAAAGATTTACGAATGACAAATTACATTAATTTGATTCGTAATTTATCATTCGTAAATCGGATCTGAATTAAATTCCCGAAGCGGTTCCGAGCGCTTCATTTCTTAAAGCCTCGGCTTTATCGGTTTTTTCCCATGTAAATTCGTCGTTCGTGCGTCCGAAGTGACCGAATTTCGCGGTTTGGCGATAGATCGGACGGCGCAAATTAAGAGTTTCGATAATATCCTTCGGCGTTAACTTGAAATTATTACGAACGATAATCGAAAGTTTTTCGTCATCGACCCGACCGGTGCCGTCGGTATCAATATAAACCGAGACGGGTTCGGCAACACCGATCGCATACGCCAGTTGAACCGTACATTTTTCCGCCAATCCGGCGGCAACGATGTTTTTAGCGATATAACGCGCCATATAAGCCGCCGAACGGTCAACTTTCGTCGGGTCTTTACCTGAAAAAGCGCCGCCGCCGTGCTGTGCATAGCCGCCGTATGTATCGACGATTATTTTACGTCCGGTCAAACCGGCATCACCCATCGGACCACCGACGACGAATCGTCCGGTCGGATTGATATGGAATTTTGTATTTTCGTCGAGAAGTTCAGCCGGAACCGTCGTCTTGATGATTTTTTCGAGAATATCCGCCCGCAGCTGCTCGGTCGTGACATCATCAGAGTGTTGGGTCGAAATAACGACTGCTTCGACCCGAAAGGGTTGACCGTCGCGGTATTCGACGGTCACTTGCGATTTTCCATCAGGACGAAGATAAGTCAGTTCGCCGCTGCGGCGTGCGTCCGACAATCTTTTGGTCAAATGATGTGCCAATTGAATCGGTAAAGGCATTAATTCGGGCGTCTCATTGCACGCAAAACCGAACATTAATCCCTGGTCTCCGGCACCGCCGGTATCGACGCCCTGCGCAATGTCGGGCGATTGTGTGCCGACGGCATCCATGACGCTCAAAGTATTGCAGTCATAACCGTAGCTGGCATTGTTGTAGCCGATGTCGTTGATCGTGTCACGAACGATTTTTTTGTAATTAACCGTTGCATTCGTGGTGATTTCACCTGCAATGACCGCCAAACCAGTCGTGACGAGTGTTTCACACGCGACTCTGCCATACGGGTCTTGCTCCAAAATTGCATCTAAAACGGCGTCAGAGATCTGATCGGCGATTTTATCCGGGTGTCCTTCGGTGACAGATTCGGAAGTAAATAAATAATTTGCGTTGCTCAATGTTTGAAAACTCCTTATAAAGAGAAAGATATTTATTCGAGTAGAATAACAAAAGGGAAATTTTAGCTTTTTGGAGGGGAAGTGTCAAAAGCAGAAAACTTTCAGAGGGCAGATTTCGACTTCGAGGGATAAAAACCATTGGTCTATTTCAGTAAAAATGTATTGGCAACGGGTCAACAACCAAGTAAAATTTCACACCCAACCGTGGGAAATCTCTCATAAACTCCGGTCAAAACAAACAACAAAGCCGTCAAGATTGCTCAAACCCGAAGGCATAATGTTTGCTTTATAAATAGCTGACAGGGAGAAAAAAACATGATCAGGGCAAAAATAAACGGCGCGGAATTTGAATTTGAAGAAGGTCTCTCAATTCTTCAAGCAGCGCAAGGGGTAGGAATCGATATTCCGACACTTTGCAATGATGAGCGGCTCAAACCGGTCGGCGCGTGCCGTCTATGTTTGGTCCAAATCAAGGGCGAAGAACACGAAACCGTCAGTTGTATGAGAAGAATTACCGACGGTTTGGAGATCGCAACCGATCCGCCTGCGATCGTACACGCGCGGGAAATGAATCTCAGAATGCTCGCGAAAAATTATCCGCTCGAAGCTTTTAAAAAATTTCCCGATAAAAATTTTCACCGACTGGCGCGAAGATACGGTTTGACCGAAAAGGATTTTTACGAAGAAGCAGAAGTTGTTCCGGTTGACGATTCACAGACTTATATTCGCGTTGAAATGTCGCGATGTATCGATTGCTATCAATGTGTGAGGATCTGTGACGAAGTTCAGGGGCAATTTGTTTGGCAGCTTTCGGGACGCGGTGAAAATACGCAAATCGTGCCTGATTCATACGGGGCGTTCGGGGAAAGTTCGTGCGTCAGCTGTGGGGCTTGTGCCGATGTTTGTCCGACGGGCGCGCTGGAAGATAAATCATATATTTCGTATGGGGCAGCAACAAAATGGACAAAAACCGTCTGTCCGTATTGCGGAACAGGTTGTGAGATGCTCGTCGGAACAAAAAATGAACGGATCGTCCAGGTCAAGCCGGACCGAGAATCGCCGGTCAACGACGGGCATTTATGTGTCAAAGGTCGATATGCATATGATTTTGTTCATTCGAAGGATCGAATCAAAGAGCCGTTGATTCGCGAAAACGGCAATTGGAAAGTTGTCAGTTGGGCGGAAGCTTTTCGGTTTACGGCGGACAGATTTAAGAAAATCATCAATAAATACGGAGCCGACAGCACCGCCGTGCTCGGTTCGGCGCGGGCGACCAACGAGGAAAATTATCTGGCGCAGAAATTTGCGCGGGTTTGTCTGCAAACTCATAATGTGGATAATTGCGCCCGCGTCTGTCACACGCCGTCGGCGGCGGCGTTGAAAATGATGCTCAGCACCGGCGCTGCGACAAATTCATTCAAAGATATTGAAACCGCCAAAACGATTCTTGTGTGCGGCGCGAATCCATCAGAAAACCACCCGATTCTCGGTTCACGAATCAAACAAGCCGTGTTGCGCGGCGGGGCAAAACTGATTATCATCGACCCGCGCCGGATCGAACTTGCCGAAATCGCCGATATCCATTTACAGATCAAACCCGGAACGAATATCGCACTTTTAAATTCGATCGCCCATGCGATCATTGAAGAAAATCTGCAAGATGAAGAGTTCTTAAAAAAGAGAGTCACGGAATTTGATAAATTCAGAGAGTTTGTCAGCGATTTTTCGCCCGAAAAAGTGGCAAAGATCTGCGGCGTCGAAGCCGATCTGATTCGCCGCGCCGCGCGTCTGTACGCCACAGATAAACCATCGATGTGTATGCACGGACTTGGGACCACCGAGCATACGCAGGGAACGGAAGGCGTGATGTGTTTGGTCAATCTCGCATTAATAACGGGAAATCTCGGCAAACCCGGAATGGGCGTCAACCCTTTGCGCGGACAAAACAACGTGCAGGGGGCGGCTCATATGGGCTGCGATCCGGGGATTTTAACGGGCAGCATCGCGATTGAAAGCGGGCGCGAGATTTTTGAAAAGGTCTGGAAACGGACGTTGCCGACCCGCAAAGGCTTGAGTCAAATACAGATGATGGACGCGGCACGGGATCAAAAGTTAAAGGCTCTGTGGGTCATCGGCTACGACGTTTATCTGACCAATGCGAATGCTCACGAAACCGCGAAAGCCTTTAATAATCTTGAATTGGTGATCGTGCAGGATATGTTTATGAACGAAACCGCCCGTCAATTTGCAGATGTCTTTTTTCCGGCGGTCTCTTCATTTGAAAAGGACGGAACATTTATGAACGGTGAGCGCCGCATTTCGCGGGTCCGGAAAGCGATCGAACCGATCGGAAATGCAAAGAGCGATTGGGAAATTATTTGCGGTTTGGCAAAAGAATTCGGGATGGGCGAATATTTTTCGTACAGCTCGCCCGAAGATATTTGGAACGAAGTCCGCGAAGTTTGGCAGGGAAGTTACGGAATCACTTATCAGCGGATCGAAAAACGAGGTTTACAGTGGAATTGCCCGGATAAAGATCATCCGGGAACGGAAGTTTTGCATACCGAAAAATTCGGCGATAAGACGCAAACCGCCCTCCGGCGGATAAAATATATTCCGACCAAAGAAACAGTCAGCCAAGAGTTTCCATTCATTCTTAACACGGGTCGAACGCTTTATCAATTTAATGCCGGAACGATGACCGCGAGAACCGGCAATATCGAGTTGCGCCCGAATGATCTGTTGTGTGTGTCGCCGATGGATGCGGAAAAATTGCAAATTCAAAATGCCGAGATCGTCCGTCTCAAAAGCCTCTACGGCGAGGTTGAAATGCCGGTCGAGATTACTCCCAAAGTAAAGTCGGGCAATTTGTTTGCGACATTTCACAACCCGCAGATTTTCCTGAACCGGATCACGAGTCCAAACCGCGATCGATTTGTCCAGACGCCGGAA
>JBBQOA010000293.1:0-6015 GCA_038330465.1 Pyrinomonadales bacterium | reverse complement strand
GGCGTTTTTCTAAAACTTGCCCGAGAAAGTTCACTTTTAAGATTTTGTCAGCACCATTTCCCATTGATGGCAGGTTTTCCCTGAATTTCCTATCGAATACTTTGTTTTCGTTCGTTGTTTTGACCAAGCAGCAGCTGCCCGAGAAACGGAATTTCTGTGCGATGAATAAAAAGCAGCGCCAGGCTGGAAACAAAAACTACGATCGCTAAACCGAACAATAAACCGCCATCATCTTTGACGACAATTCCGAGTTTGGTCAAATGGCTGAAAATAGCCCCCGAAATCGTTCCCAATGCGAGAAATGCACCGAGCCACGTCGTCGCGGGAATAAACAGCAAAATGACGGCGATCAGTTCGACCACGCCCGAACCGATCCGCCCGACGGCTTCATTGTCGCCCATCAAGGTCGTGAAGATATACTTCGATTCTTCCGCGCCCGTAAATTTGAAAAACAGCGTCTGTAACAAAATAATTGCGATGACAATCCGAAAAATCCAACTCAAAATATTCATTTTTTCTCCTAAATCGTTAAGCCGTTTGGCTTTTCCAAAATTCAAGAGTTGAAGGCGCGACACCAAAATCCGGCGGCACGGCAAAACCGCCGGACGCGAGTTTGCTCTGGATCAAAGCGTAATGATGAATCGAATGGCTTTGCATAAATTCCAATTCGCGCATTGCCGACGATTCGCACCAAAGGCTTTCGATCGTTTCCGAGCGAACCAAAACCTTTTTTTCGAGCATTGCAGCCGTCAGATCTTCGAGTTTACGAATCATTTCCCGAAACCGCGCGATCGCGTATCGACGATCCGTTTCGACCAAAAAATTTCTTTCGCGTTCGTTGTAATCGATCTTTCCGGATTGAAAGCCGCTGAGAAAATTTGTCAGAAAATCGAGATTATGACGAAAATGCGTGCCGACGCTCGATTTTTCAGATTCTTCACAAAGCGTAAAAAGCTTGTCATCCAGACTTTCGATCAAATCAATTCCCTGCCGCAAAACCGCGACACATTGCCCGACCAAAATTTTTTGCTCATGTTCCAAAACTTTTGATGTTTGCACTTCAACTTTTTCCATGTCCAAGTTTGTCATCTTTTAAATGTCGGTTACTGTGCAATTTATTCCAGATTTTTGACGATTGCAAGTTTTCTACGCAATTGTGTCAGTCATTAAACAATTTCCTTGATCAAATTTTTGACGGCTTCGATGTGCGGATACATCAGCGTATCTTCTTCGATAAACGGAACTCGTTCGCGAATTTTATCATAAACCGGCTGTGTTTTCGCCCCGAGCATTTTGTCCGCCCCGATTCGTTTCCGGCGAAAATCGACGCCCTGCGCGGCGGCAAAAAGTTCGAGCGCGAGAATTTGTTCAAGATTTTCGGCGATCTGCCGGAGTTTTAAAACGGAAGTCGCGCCCATCGAAACGTGATCTTCGACATTTGCCGAAGTCGGGATCGTATCGACCGAAGCCGGATGCGCGAGGATCTTGTTTTCCGTACAAAGCGCGGCGGCGGTGTATTGAACGATCATAAAACCTGAATTCAAGCCGCCGTGTTCGGTCAAAAAAGCGGGCAAAACATGCGCGTTCGAAGATTCGTCGGTCAAGCGCATGATCCGTCGTTCGCTGATATTGCCAAGCTCCGACAAAGCAATTGCCAGATAATCGAAAGCGAGCGCGAGTGGTTCGCCGTGAAAATTCCCGCCCGAAATGACATCGATCTGATCGCAATTTTCGTCGCAGAATATCAGCGGATTATCGGTCACGGAATTTAGTTCGAGCTTGATCAGCCAATCGGCGTAAGCGACGGCATCGCGGCACGCGCCGTGAACCTGCGGCATACAGCGCAAGGTGTATGCATCCTGGACATTCGACGAATCGAATGTGCGGGTAAATTCGCTGCCCGCCAAAATTTCGCGAAGGTTGGCGGCGCATTCCATCTGTCGCGGATGCGGTCGCAGCGCGTGAATTCTTTCGTCAAAAGCGAGCGTCGTGCCGTTTAAGGCTTCTAAACTTAGACAGCCTGAAAGGTCGGCTAATTCAGCGAGTCTGATCGCTTTGTGAGTTTCAAGCAGACCGACGGCGGTCATGATGGTCGTGCCGTTTGTCAGTGCCAAACCTTCTTTCGCGGCAAGCGTGATCGGCTGTAAATCAGCCTTCGCAAGCGCATCTTTCGCCCAAAGCCTTTCGCCCGCAAAATTGGCTTCGCCTTCGCCGATCAGAACACACGCCATATGCGCGAGCGGCGCAAGATCGCCCGATGCGCCGAGACTTCCTTTTTCGGGAATTATCGGGTGAATACCGCGATTTAAGAATTCGAGCAATAATTCCAAAGTTTCGAGCCGGATGCCGGAAAACCCGCGCGCTAATGTATTGGCACGAATCAACATAATCGCCCGCACGGTCGGCGTCTCAAACGGATTTCCGACGCCGACGGCGTGGCTGACGACGATGTTTCTTTGAAGTTTTTCGACTTCCTCGCGGGAAATAATTTTATCCTTGAACGCGCCGAATCCGGTCGTGATGCCGTAAGCGATCTCGCCTTTTCTGAGTAATTTCTGCACCGCGTCCGACGCGCGTTTGACATTTTCTTTGGCTTTTTCCGATAAAACAACGCGCGGTTCGTTCGGTTTGCCGTATGCAACCGCGACCGTCTGTTCAAACGTCAGGCTTTCGCCGTCTAAAATAATTTGATTCATCTTTTAACTGGCACTCGCAAAAAACTCTGAAGATTTGATTTTCCACTTGTCGCCCTTTTTTTCTAAAATATATTCGCCTCCGCCCGTATTGCCGCCCCAGAATTTGGTCGAAAAAACAACGTAATAAAAATCGCCTTTCAACCACCACCAGCTAAAACGATGATAGTCGTGTATGAAGTCTTTCCCGATCTCTTTTTCATTTATCAATACTGTTTTGCATTCTTTGATCTTCTTCGGGAAATTTTCCAAAATATGTTTTGGAAGGTCGTCAGTTGAAAAATAAATATCCTGCCTTTCGTCACAAATATCTTTGGAATTCACCTTTGAAATTGAAATAAGAAATTTTACAATCGCTAATTTATCGGTGTCCGACGGCTCATCGCGATTTGCGGCAAAACGTTCATCTTGCGCTTTGACCGGTTTTACAAAGAATCCATCGCTATTTGAATTTTGAGTACAATTTGCAAAAAATATTAATAAAAATAAAAAGCAAAACCCTTTTAGTACATTCATCCTTTTACAATTCTGCCTCCTTTGATGACCTGTTGGATGCAGTTTCCGCCGAATTCGTAAGATACTTCGCGAAAATCATCGGTATCGAAAATCAAGATATCGGCTTGTTTCCCGACTTCGAGTGAACCGATATCTTTTCCCAAACCGACAGCAAATGCAGCGTTTATGGTCGCGGCGTTGAAGGCTTCAGACGGCAAAAGTTTTTGATAGCGGCAGGCGATCGCCATCGCATTCGGTAGCGATGGACACGGCGCGCTGCCCGGATTATAATCGGTCGAAAGCGCGACGGCGCAGCCCGCATCGATCAGCTTTCGCGCGTCGGCGAATTCCGCCGAACCAAAATTGAAATTGACCGTCGGCGTGACGACTCCGACTGTTTCTGACGCGGCTAAAAGCGCGATCTCTTCGCCGGAAATCGCGTCGAGATGATCGATCGAGGTCGCGCCGAGCTCGATCGCCATTCGCGCGCCGCCGAGGTTTGTAAATTCGTCAACGTGCGCTTTGAGACTGAATCCGAGAGCTTTGGCGGTTTCCAAAACTTTTCTGGATTGTTCGAGATTGAACGCGTTTTTCTCGCAAAATACATCGGCGAAAATTTGTGATTTGTGATTTTTAATTTTTAATTTTTCCACTACAAGCGGCAGCATTTCTTGACAAATTAAATTCACATAATCATCGGGATTTTCCTTAAATTCGGGCGGAACGGCGTGCGCCGCGAGAAACGTCGGGATCAAATCGATTTCGTGCGTGCGGTCGAGTTCAAAGATCGCTTCGAGCATTTTGAGTTCGGTTTCAGTATTGAGTCCGTAACCGGTTTTAACTTCGGCGGTCGTAATGCCTAAAGCCAACATTTTATCGAGCCGTTGGCGGGATTGTTCGACCAATTCGCTTAAACTCGCGGCTCGTGTTTGGCGGACGGTCGAGATGATTCCGCCGCCCGCTTGAAGGATTTCGAGATAATCCGCGCCTTTTATTTTTAACTCGAATTCGCTCAGCCGATTACCGGCGAAGACAATGTGCGTGTGACATTCGACAAAGCCCGGCGAAACAATTTTTCCGTTTGCATCAATTATCGTTTCACTTACAAATTCGCGCAAAATCTCGTCGGTTTTACCGACCGCCGCGATTTTTCCATCGGAAACGGTAACCGCGCCGTCTGCGATCAAACCGACCGACTGCATTTCAGCCAGCCGTTTCGGTTTGCCGTTTGCAGCGCAAGTTAAAAGTTGCCCCGCACCGTGAATGATCAGATCACATTTTTGCATTTTTAAGTTGATTCTTTATCGAGCCATTTTTCGATGAACGGCGGACGATAATTTTGCATCAGCTTGTAAAGTTTTTCGATTTCGCTTTCGATCAAAACAATTTGGCGATGTTCTGCGCGAACAAATTGTTCGCTTGTCGCGAGATCGAACATCGCGACCAGATTATCAAAAAAACCATCGACATTGAGCAGGGCGCAGGGTTTTGAATGAATTCCGAGCTGTGCCCAGGTGATGATTTCGCAAAGCTCCTCGAATGTCCCGAAACCGCCGGGCAGCGCGATAAAACCATCAGCAAACTCCGCCATCAAAGCCTTTCGTTCGTGCATCGAATTAACGATATGCAGCTCGGTCAAATCTTGATGCGCGACCTCTTTGTCGGCTAAACTTTGCGGAATTACGCCGATCACTTGCCCGCCATTTTCCAGAACCGTGTCGGCGAGCTTGCCCATTAAACCGACGCGACCGCCGCCGTAAACGAGTCCGATCTTTTCGTCGGCGAGAAATTTCCCGACCATTTCCGCCGTTTCAAGAAAGATCGGATTCGCGCCGTTGTTTGAACCGCAAAATATACAAATTCTTTTCATAAAATTGAATCAAACGGATTATTCCTAATGATTTTAGTGTTTGAACAAGAATGCCACAAGTCGGCATTGGTTGAAATTATTTTGCTCCGAAACTTATCAACTCGCGGCAGCGCAAACAACAGTTTGAAAAAAAACAGGTGATAAAATATATATCTTTTCAAATTATGTAAAATTAACTTATAATTTTCACACCCAAAAGTTAGTTAACCGAATTAGAAACCAGGCGACCGTAGGAATATATTGATGATCCGAAATTTTCTGTTTTGAAGATGGTTAAATATGGATTCCCTTAGATTCAAAAAGATCGAAGAGATTTATCACAAAGTCCTGAAATTTCCGCCCGAAAAACAGGATTTATTCCTGAATGAAGCGTGCGGTGATGATGAACCGCTGAAAGATGAAATAAGATCACTTCTATCGTTTGAAAAAAGTCTTGATGGTTTAATTGATCACCCGCCCGACAAATTGGCTGCCGAACTGCTTTCCGCACCTGAAAATTCACCGATTATCGGTGCGCATATCAATCAATACAAAATTATTTCGCTGCTCGGCGAAGGCGGAATGGGCACGGTTTTTCTGGCGCAGGACCTTAAACTTGAGCGTAAGGTCGCCGTCAAACTGCTTTCCGGCGGCTTTGCGGACGAAAAAACGCGGCTCAATCGTTTTTTTCAGGAAGCAAAATCGGCTTCGGCTCTCAATCATCCGAACATTTTAACGGTGCACGAAATTAACGAGTTTCAAGGAACGCATTATATTGTCACGGAATTTATCAAAGGCAGAACGCTCAAACAATATCTGACGGAAGAAAAGACGTCGTTAAAATCGCTGCTCAAAATTGCGTTGCAAATTGCCTCGGCGCTTTCAGCCGCGCACGAAGCCGGTATTATTCACCGCGATATCAAACCCGAAAATGTGATGATCCGCAGCGATGGTTTCGTCAAAGTTCTCGATTTCGGC
>JBBQOA010000292.1:0-6024 GCA_038330465.1 Pyrinomonadales bacterium | reverse complement strand
ATCTGCCTTTTTTCATCAACTTTACCGGATTGAATGATTCGCGCCCAGCCGAGAATGGCATTCAAAGGCGTGCGCAGTTCGTGTGAGATCGCCGCCATAAATTCGTCGCGCAGCCGCGTTGCGATCTCGGCTTCGCGGCGCGCATTTCTTTCATTATGTTCGGCTTTGACGCGATCCGTAATGTTGTAATGCGAAACGACCATTCCGCCGGTTGAGCCTTGCAAAGCATTGACCTGCATCAAAAACCAACGTTCTTCTGACGGCGAATGACACGGATATTCAATCGTAAAATGCTGATTTTCGCCTTCTAAGATCGCCCGCAGATTGGCGGCGATGAGTTGCGAGTTTTCAGCCGTTTCAGCCGCCTCGCAAACACTCAAATAATTTTGACCGATATTTGTGACGGCGAGTTGTTCGAGCGCGGCATTGGCATTCGCAAAATTTTCCCAGGCATTATTGACAAGGATAATATTTCCTTCTTTATTAAGGACGGCGATATGCGCCGCGAGTGAATCGATCACCGAGCGGCTGAAAAGTTCGCTTTCGAGCAAATTTTCGTTGGCGTTTTTCAATTCTTCGGTTCTGACTTCAACGCGCTTTTCCAGATCTTCATTGACCTCGACCAGATCAGATTCGGCAAGTCGCCGCTTTTTGATCTCAAACAAGACGACAAAATTGGCAATCGCCAAAGCCGTAATTCCGGTAAAACTGCTGATGAGCATTATCCAAAAATTATGCGACTCTGTTCTATCGAGCGCTTCTTTCCGGAACTTCAACAGTCGCAGTTCTTCATTTTTTATCTTTTCAACGGTCAACCGAATGTTATTCATGACCGCCGAACCTTCGCCCTTTGAAAATTCGTTGACTCCGCCTAAAAGACCTCCGGTGCGCCGCGCTTCGATATAAGATTGCGTGATCGCAAGTTTTTGATCAACGAGGGTGGTCAACTGCGCGAGATTTTCGGCTTGAACTTTATTGTCAGCCGTTAAACTTTTGAGGGCTTCGATCGATTTCAAGATATTTTGCTGACCGCGGTTGAAGGGTTCGAGAAAATTGTCGGTCCCGCCGATCACAAAACCGCGCCCACCATTTTCTATGTCAGTGACCGCAATCAGCATATCGTCAACTTTGATCAAAACTTCCTGCGTATGTTCTTGCCACCCGATTGCTTCTTTGAGCGAACTGGTGCTTTGATAGGCAAGAAAACCGATGACCGTCACCATAAAAAAGGCTAACAATAAAATTAAAGATAATTTTTTCTCAAGCGCGAAGGGCATAAATTACTTTGACAGGCATTTTTCCGAAATAGTTTATGAAACGATGATTGGCAGCAATTTCGGCTGCTGACATTTTTCCCTAAAAAACTATCCGGGGCGAGTTTCGTCAATCGAACGGAGAATTCCCTTTCTTTTAGTTTTCGACGGCAATCGACAAACTGTTGCCTGTTTTTACTGGAAATGTCCGACTGTTTAATGATACTTTAGCAATGCCGCACCCGACGAATCAACAATTGCATAATCATTTTCTTATGTTTACAACAGACGCCAAAGAATCGCCGATCGATACAAAATTAACGCGAAAGATTCAAAGCCTGATCATCGGCAGATTGCTGGTCATTTTTTTGATCTTAGTTACCAGTTGGGTTTGGAACAGCGGGCGCCTGAAACTCTCGTTCGACGATTTTCCGCGCGGCTTGTTTTTTGTATTTATAATTTCGGTCGGTCTGACAATTGCATATTTCTTTATTCTCCGACTGACTCAAAATTACAATCTGCAAGTGCGCATCCAGTTTTTCTTTGATTTGCTGTTAATAACGTGGCTCGTCTGGCGGACAGGCGATCTGACTTCGCCGTATATTACGCTTTACATCGTGCTGATCAGCATTGCAAGCGCATTTTTGACAGCCCGCGAAACGATGTTGACAGCCTCTGTTTGCGTAATTTCATTTTCTGTTTTATCAATTCTGGTGGCGACAGAACAACTTCACTCGTTTGCCGAAACGCCTTCCGCCGGAAAGATCGTCCAGATCATCGGATTTAATACGGCAGCTTTTCTGGTTGTCGGGTTTCTCGCGGCGCGGCTTTCCGATCGTCACGCGTCGGGCGAGGAATTAAAACAAACTGCGAAAACGCTTGCCAGTTTGCGGCTTTTGCACGAACGGATCATCGAATCGATCCGTTCGGGTTTGATCACAACCGATTTAGAAGGAAATATCTATACATTCAACGCTGCCGCCGCCGAAATTACGGGCTACAAATCCGAGGAAATGCTCGGCAAATCAATTGCCGCACTTTTCGATAATATCGAAAACCCGATAATACTCGCGCTTGAAACCACCGAAACCGGCGAACAACCGCCGCGCTTTGAATCGGATCTAATGACGCCCGAAGGTTTTGCGGTTCGTGTCGGCTACGGAATTTCGCCGCTGTTCAGCGAAGAAGGCGAAACGACGGGTTTGATCATCACCTTTCAGGATTTGACCGAGATCCGGACGATGGAAGAAAACGTCCGCCGCAAAGACCGGCTCGCCGCCGTCGGACGCGTTGCGGCAGGTTTAGCGCACGAGATTCGCAACCCGCTCGGCGCGATGCGCGGCGCGATCCAGGTTTTGGAATCACAGACGCCGCCCGGCACATCGCAAGCCAGTTTGATGGAAATTATTTTGCGCGAATCAGATCGTTTGAACAAGATCATCACTAATTTTCTGACCTATGCGCGCCCGCGAGTCAGTAATTTTTCGGAAATTGACGTGCGCGAGGCGATCAGCGAAACGATCATGCTGCTCAAACACAGTCCTGATGTGAAAGAACATCACAAGGTGGAAGCCCTCGTGCCGCCACAGCCCGTTTTGCTTGCCGCCGATCCGACACAGCTCAAACAAATATTTTGGAATCTGGCGCGAAACGCGCTGCTTGCGATGCCCGACGGCGGATCGCTGAAGGTCGCAACCGAGATGATCTCCCTCAATCGCGTGCGCATTGTTTTTTCCGATTCGGGTTGCGGAATGTCGCCCGCGCAGGTCGAACGGCTCTTTGAACCATTTTCCGATTCGACGACCGGCGGCACCGGTCTCGGACTTTCGATCGTTTATCAAATCATCCGCGACCACAACGGCACGATCAATGTCCGCAGCCGTGAAAATGAAGGCACGACAATTACGATCGAGTTTCCAACGGAATTCGATAAACAAACAAATTTTGACGGAGAAAAAGGCGAGAGCGAATTTAAATCGTCGCGGCTTGAAAGTTTTTTGCGGGTCAAAGAATAAGTTAAAAAGGGCGGTCTTTCAGCCGGTAGTTTTTTCGGCAATCAAATTGAATCATCTTTTCCCTTGAATAATATGCCCTTTATCTGTCAAAATAGATTCGACGGAGATTTTTCCGCCGGTCAAACACTTCCAAACCCCTGCTTTTTTTCAAACAAAACCGATTTTTCCAATGTCAAATTTATTAATAGTTGATGACGAACAAAGCTACCGACAGCTTTTAACCCTTGTTTTCGATGGCGACGGACATACGATCCGGACGGCAATGAACGGACGCGAAGCACTTTTGATGCTTCAGGAAGATCCCGCCGAAGTCATTATTTCAGATGTCAAAATGCCCGATATGGACGGCATCGAGCTGCTCAATGCCGTCCGCGAATTTTTACCGGACGTCGGTTTTGTGCTGATGACGGCATTCGCGACCGTCGATACGGCACGCGAAGCCTTCAAGCTCGGCGCCGACGATTTCATCCAAAAACCTTTCGATGTCGAAGAATTAAAGCTGATCGTCAAAAAAGCTCTCGAAAAACAGGAATTGATCGTTGAAAATCGCGCTTTCAAACGCGCCCAGCGCGAACGCGGCAGTATCAAAAACATCATTGGTCATTCCGACAAAATGCAGGCGGTTTATCAAATGATCGAAACGGTCGCCGAAGTTCAATCAACCGTTCTGGTGACGGGCGAATCGGGAACCGGTAAGGAATTGGTCGCGCGGGCGATCCACGATCTTTCACCGCGCGCCGAAAAACCGTTCATCTCGATCAACTGCGGCGCGTTCACCGAAACCCTGCTCGAATCCGAACTTTTCGGTTATGTCAAAGGATCGTTCACGGGCGCCAATTCCAATCGTAAAGGTTTATTTGAAGCCGCCCATCGCGGCACGATCTTTCTCGACGAGATCGGCGAAATGTCGCCCTCGATGCAGGTCAAGCTTTTGCGCGTTTTGCAGGAACGAAAGGTTCGCCCGGTCGGCGCGCACGAGGAATTTTCCGTCGATGCACGAGTGATTGCCGCGACCAACCGCGATTTAAAGAAGATGTCGGACGAAGGAACTTTCCGCGAAGACCTTTTTTACCGCATCTCGGTCATTCCGATCCATCTGCCGCCGCTTCGTGAACGCAAAGAAGATATTGCCGAATTGGTCACGCATTTCATCAAAAAATTCTGTGATCAAACGGGCAGAAATCTGTCGATCACGCCGAAAGCCTCGCAGTTTTTGGAAAATTATGCGTGGCACGGCAATGTCCGCGAGCTCGAACACACGATCGAACGCGCCGTCGCACTCGAACGCACCGATGAAATTCAACCCGAACGGCTGCCCGAACATATTACCAATTACAATCCGACGCGGATTCAAAACGAATTCGATTTTCCCGACGACGGCATCAATATGACGACGCATCTCGACAATCTCGAAAAAACCTACGTCGTCGAAGCCTTAAAACGCTCGGGCGGCAACCAAACCAAAGCCGCCGATCTTCTGCAAATGCCCGTTCGTTCGCTGCGGCATCTGCTCGACAAACACAGCATCCGCACACTTTCGGCGCAAATGCGAAGCTCGATTGATTGATCACGTTACTTTATGACAAATTTTGGCATTTACCATTTACCAAAAACTGTTAATTGAAGCCTTCAAACTCTTCAAACCGATCCGCCGAAAAAATAACCAATTCGTTCAAAGCCCTGCATTGACAGGGCTTTTTGATTTCTCACCGTTTTTGAAGAGTTTGGCACGATGTTTGTTTATAGTTCTGTCGTACCCTTAAAGAAGGTAAAAAGAATAATACAAAAAACTAGGAGATTGTAAACAAACAAATGAAAAATCAAAAAGGTTTCTCGCTTATCGAACTTTTAATCGTCGTCGTCATCATCGGCATCATTGCCGCAATCGCTATTCCGAACTTGCTTGCTGCACGTCGTTCCGCTAATGAAGGTTCGGCGATCTCATCGCTGCGCACTCTGCACGGTGCTGAAATGACCTACCAAGCCACCTCGGGCGGCGGTAACTACAATTCTGACTTAACAACGGCAGCGACCGGTATGGCTGGACTCGGACTGATCGACTCAGTGCTCGGCGGCGGAACAAAGAGCGGCTACGGCTTTGCTTGTGAAGTGACCGCGTCAGGAACCGGAACACCGGCGATCTTTGCTTGTAAAGCAACCGCGACGACACCGTCAGGCGTCACCGCAACCGGAACCCGCGACTTCGGTATCGCAACTCAGGGCGTGATCAATGCAGTTGCCGCCGGCGGCGCGTTGACGATCACGGGTGGAACGATGACCGGTGGTTTACCGCTCAACAACTAATCACAACTAACCAACAATTCAAGAGAGAAGCATTTCACAATGCTTCTCTCTTTTTTTATTTAAAGAATGTCAATATCTTGATCCGGATATTGACATTTTTTGGCATTTGGCATTTACCAAAAACTGTTAATTAAAAGGCTTTGGTAAACCGGAAACATTTGCCGGCGTGACGCATTATTTCACGAAAATATTGTAATTAAAGAGTTTGTAGTATTTATTGAACTCTTTGGCAGCTTTGGCACGATGTTTGTATTAGTCAAATTAGCCTGAGAAAGGCGGAAATGGACTAAACCCAAAAAACTAGGAGATTGTAAACAAATGAAAAATCAAAAAGGTTTCTCGCTTATCGAACTTTTAATCGTCGTCGTCATCATCGGCATCATTGCCGCAATCGCTATTCCGAACTTGCTTGCTGCACGTCGTTCCGCTAATGAAGGTTCGGCGATCTCATC
>JBBQOA010000291.1:0-6024 GCA_038330465.1 Pyrinomonadales bacterium | reverse complement strand
GCTGCCTTCAAGATTTCCGTCTTCACTTAAACGCAATTTCGCCGTCCGTTTTTGATTTGATTGCTCAGCCGTTGAGGTCGGTATTTTCCCCCAGATCGGCTGATTTGAATCGGCGATCAGAACGGTTTGTCCTTCGATCGCCCAAGTCAGCATTCCAAAGGGAAGATTATGATTTGAAAGATCGTAAAACTGCCAATCGCTGCTGACTTTGACGGCAATGATCTCGGTCCGAAGAAAATAATCATTCGCCATTTGTTGATTAAAACGGGCATCCGTCCGGATCGCAACATTCGCGACGCGGGCATCAAAACCCGCTGAGTTGAGCATCGCCGCAAAGACCATTTCAATGTCGTGCCAATTGCCCATTCCGCGTTTCAGCGTATCGGAATTGTTTTTGCTTTCCTTGATGTCTTTTCGCTGGTCAGCCGTGTAACCGAGCGCGTCATCATTGATGTCTTTGATATTTTTTTGGCAAAAATCAAAGATGCGTCTGATCTTTTCCGCCGGTTCGGTTGCTCCGGCAACTGCCTCGACAGCGGCTTTTTTTATATCGCCATTCTCTTTGAGCAGGCTTTTGTGATTTTCAAAAGTAGTTTTACCAAAGTCTTTCCAATAGGCTTCCGCCGTTTGTTTTTCGTCATCGTCGTCGTAATAAACCAAGACCCACGGTTTGATGTCATATTCCGACGGCATTCGCGGTTCTTCCCTGAAAGCCGGCACGTTTTTCATCGTCGTGCTGTAAAATCCTTCATCTTCTTTGACAAAATTGCCGTCCGTATTGAACGAATGAAGCCGCATTCCGAACGGAACCTTTGCCGGACGAATATAATATTTGACGAATTGAACGGGCATCTCGCGGGCAAGTTCGATGCGCGTGTAGTTAAAAATATCGGCGCGGACCTCCTTCCACCGATATTCGATGATCGCGCCGGTTTCGATCCCGGGAACCGCAAAGGATTTAGCTTTTAATTTGACGCCGTTTCCCTTGATAATATCGCGTTCAAAAATGTCTCCCGGTTTCAATTCAATAATCGTTCCGTCAGGCTTGATCGTCCGTGCAAAAATATCCTTAACTATCAATCTTGCGCTGACACCCGAAACATTTCCGTATGGAATATCGACCTTGCTGTTGTTTTCGCGTCCGCGGTCGGTAAAGATCTTGATCTGGATATGATGATTTAAGACGCTTTGCCAACCGGCGCGCGGAATAAAATCATCGACGATCCGCACTTCCCAAAACAAAACTTCCGCGTCGGCATCCGGTTCAACCTGCGGAGTTTTCATTTGCAGTTCGGTTTGCAAAAGCGGCTGCCAGTCTTTGCTTTGAGTTAAAGAAATTTGGGTAAATACGATAATCAGAACAATTAAACAAATCAAACGAGCAACGAATTTCATCAAAACCTCCAGAAATCGGTTGAATAAATCACTGTTTTTGTTTAAGCGAAATAGTATATGTATCAGCTTTATGAAATGCATCAAACAAAATCTTTAACGGTTTGTAAGCGCTGACCGGAAACAAAACGCTTCCGGTTCCGCCGAAATAAAATTGACGGTTGTATTTCAGAATATTTGTTTCTTTCGATAATTCGATCTTGATATTCAATAAGCCGATCCCTTTTACTTCGCTCACCTTGCCGGGCGGATCAATGCTGTCCGCTTCGAAGTTTTTCGGCAATTCAATTTCTATCTCATCATTTTCCGACCACGGGAAATCAAAATAAATACTGTATTTACGGGTCTCGGCGGAAAACAAAGGGCTCGTTCCATACTCAAAAAAACCGGGCTGCAGAAACAAACGTTTGCCGGTTTTCTGTGCATAATTCGGCACGCGAACCTTGAACGAATAGGTATAAGGCTTTGACGGGTCATTGAAATTTTCCATTGAAAAGTCGGTAATTTCCGCCGTGCTGACGAATTGTTTCCACGATTTTTTTAAAAATTCTTCACGCTCGCCCGGCGATTTTTCAAACAAATTACGACGGCTCGTGTTTGCCTGCTGCCCGTTGTGTTCGACGCGGACAAAACCTTCGAGCGTGCCGTCTTCGAGCAATTTGAATTTTCCTGTCCGTTTGGAAAGATTTTTCGTTTGATCGGTCAACGGCAAAAGAATCCAATTGTAACCGCCGCCGCCGGCGATCATCGTCGAAATTCCTTCTTCATACCAATCAATCATTCCGAATGGTATATAAGGATTTCCGGGATTAAATGGCTTCCACTCGTTACCAATGCGCACCGCAACTCCCGAAAGATGGAGATATCGCCTATTTACATCCTTTGTATGATCAAAGAAATTTTCGCTGCGATTGCCGGAAAACATAACATTCGCGTCAAATCCGACGGCGTGTGCAAGCGCCGCAAAAAGAAAATCGATATCTACCACATCGCCCATTCCGCGCTTTAATGTGTCGGACGCTTTTTTATTCTTAATGCTCGCGCGCTGTTCGTCGGTAAAAGATTTGTCAAAAGTGACATTCCGGATCTGTTTTTGAGCAAAATCGTAAAGGCTCTGCAGTTTTTCCTCAAGGCTGTGAGAGTTTGCCGTCAATTCCTGCGCCTTTTGCTCGATCTCTTTAGTCGATTTGATGATTTCGTCAAAACCGAGTCCGACCGGATTACCGAAAAAGCTCCATCTGAATGAAAGATAAGAATCGTAAGAAAGCAAAACCCATTGACGGACTTCATCGTCAGGCGGCATTTGGGGTTCTTCCTTGAAAGCCGGCACGTTTTCGCGCGTTCCGACATAATATCCTTCATCATTCATCAAAAACCGCATCTGCGGCATATTTTGAAAATTGAAATTAAGCGACGAATCCTTTCGCGGGCGAACGTAATACGTAACCTTCTGCATCGGCACGTCGCGCTGGAAAAGCAACCGCTCGTTTTCCGCCGAATCGCCTTTAAAAGTTTCTTTGTATTGATATTCGACGATCACGCCCGGCTCGATGCCCGGCACGGCGAAGGATTTGGCTTTGATCGAGATTTTGCCCGCTTTGAGAATTTCGTGCTCGAAAATGTCGCCCGGCTGAAGCTCGCTGATCGTTCCGTCGGGCTTGATCACCCGCGCCGCGACGTCTTCGACCTTTTTGCCTTTGGTAAACGGAATGTCGAATTTACTGAAGCGTTCGCGTCCGCGGTCGGTAAAGATCTTGACGCGGACATAATGATTATAAAACATTTTGCCGCCTTTTTTGTCGTCGAGCCGAACTTCCCAAAAGATCGCTTCGGCATCGGCGTCGGGTTCGACCAACGGCGTTTTCATATCCAATTCGGCTTGCGTGACCGGTCGCCACTGAATTTGTGCCGAGACCATTTGCAAACCAACCAGCAGAATAATAAAAAAGACCTGAAAGATTTGATTTCGAACAATAGAGTCTTTGTGGTTCATAATCCGGAAGAGTTTTCGGCGAAGGTTCGTCGATCAAGATGTTCGGTTCACTATCATAAGAAGCTGGTATAGTGAACCGAACATCTTTACTTTTTTAATTTTGTTTAAGCGTCAGCAGATGCGTATTAGCTTTATGAAAAGCATCAAATAAAGCTTTCAAAGGCTGGTAAACACTAACCTGAAACAAGACGGTTCCATTGCCGCCGAATTTAAAATTTCGCTGGTATTTTAAAAGACTCTGATCCTTGCTGATACCAATATTGATATTTAAAACTCCGATCCGGTTTGGATCCGCTATTTCTCCGGGCGTTTCGGCATTATCAAGTTGAAACCCTTTCGGCAACACAATCTCAATATCATCGTTTTCGACCCATGGATATTGAAAGTAAATGTCGTATTTGCGGGTTGCGCTCGAAAACAGAGGGTTTGTGCCGTACTCAAAAAATCCGGGTTGCAGGAAAAGTCGTTTGCCGGTTTTTTGCGCGTAATTCGGAACGCGGATTTTGTATTCGTAAACAAACGGTTTTTCGGGATCGCTGACATTTTCAATGCTGATATTTGAAACTTCCGCCGCACTGATTTGTTTTTTGATCTCTTCTTTGAGCGATTCCTCGCGCTTGGCAGCCGAATTATCATAGTTGTTCATCTTGTAAAGATAGCTAAGATGTCCGGTATATTCGATTTTAACCGTGCCTTCTAAAGTTCCGTCCTCAAGAAGTTTAAATCTGCCCGTCCGGTTGGCGGCGGATTTTTCAGCCCCTGAAATCGGGATTTCGGTTCTAATATAATCTTTATATCCCAACAAAAGCACCGATGTATCTTCTTCAAACCAAGCCAACATTCCGGACGGCACAAACAAACTGCCCGGATCATAATATTTCCACTGATTATTGACTTTGACGGCGATCGCCGAAAAATGAATGAAGGAAGTGTGCGCTTGTTTCGGATTGAAAAACTTTTCACTGCGGTCGCCGCCAAATGCAAGTCTCGCCTCCAAACCGCTCGCCGTTGCCAGTGATGCAAACAATTCATTGATCTCGCTGCTCGTGCCCTGAAGCTTCTGATAAGTATCATTCGTCGATTTATTCGGCTTGATCTTTTCTTTTTCTTCGTCGGTCATCTGCGTGTCAAAAGTGATATTTTTTATTTTTGTTTTGCAGAATTCGTACATTTTAGCGAGCTGTTCATCTGGCGAATTTGCTCCGGCGGTGATTTGTGCCGCCGCCGCTTTGATTTCCTTGCCCGGTTTAAGCGTGTCTTTAATTTCCCATGTGCTGGCAATATATCCGCCTGCCCGCGCCCAGAAATCCGTGTAATCGCCCTTTAGATCATTGGTGTAATAAAGCAACAGCCACGAGCGAACCTCGTCTTCGGGCGGCATTCGCGGTTCTTCCTTGAGTGCCGGAATATTTTCCATCGTTGCCCGATAAAACCCGTTTTTGTCTTTGATGAACTTATTGTCCTCCATATTGAAGGTCATATAACGAACATTGTTGTAAGGCTTGAAATAATAAGAAATCGTTTGAATCGGAATATCGTGCTGGAATTCCATCCGCATATTGCTCGCCGAACCGCCCGGAATTACTTTCTTGTATTGATATTCGACGATCACGCCCGGCTCGATATTCGGCACGGCAAACGATTTTGCTTTGACTTTGACCTTATCCTGCTTGGCAATTTCACGTTCGAAAACGTCAGTTTTGCCCAATTCAATGATCGTCCCGTCGGGCTTGATCACCCGCGCCATCAAATCCTTGATCTTCATTCCTTTAGCAAAAGGAATATCAATTTTGCTGTATTTTTCGCGTCCGCGTTCGGTAAAGATTTTAACGCGAATGTAGTACTTCATTACTAATTGGTCAACTGAGCCGTCATCGACGCGAACCTCCCAAAAGATCGCTTCGGCGTCGGCGTCGGGTTCAACTTTCGGCGTTTTCATCTGTAATTCGGCGGGCGTAACTTCGCGCCAAACATCATCGCCGGCAAAAACAATTTGTAAGTTGATCAATAACAGGAAAGACAAAAAAAGCAGAACGGAGTGCTTTTTGAAGGATAGATTCATCTGGAAAACCTCTGATTTTATATTTTTACTGACTTTTTCAAAAGGACATTTTTTTCGAAAGTTGCATAAAGAACTATGAAACCTTTTATTGTGCGATTATGGAAGAGATTCTACACTAATTGATTTATTCACAGCAAGACATTTTGTCGCAAACAACAAATTTTAATAAAAAATCCATTTATTTGAAAAGACTCTTTTGAGTTGTTAAAAACCTCCCGCCAATAGTTGCAACTTTTCCAAATATATTAAAGGTTCAATGTCCGCCTTAATTTAGAAACGGGATTTTATGATATAATTCGGCAAATTAATTTGCTTTAAATAAAAATTTATCAATTCAGGAGATTATCTAAATGGCTATTGATTACAGTAAGATTCAGGAACTTTTAGGCGCTGATGCCGAAACACTTTTAAATTACTCGACCCCGAAAATTGCAAAGGAAAATCTGTATGTCCCGAGCGGTGATTTTATTGACCGCGTGTGGATCGATTCCGACCGCACGCCGCAGGTTCTGCGTGCGCTGCAAACGCTTTTTGACAACGGACGGTTGGCAAAAACAGGTTATCTTTCGATTCTGCC
>JBBQOA010000290.1:0-6058 GCA_038330465.1 Pyrinomonadales bacterium | reverse complement strand
AAGGTCTTTGAACAAGTCCTTTGCCGAAACTGTCGGTGCCGACGATGACGCCGCGATCATAATCCTGAATCGCGCCGGCGACGATCTCCGAAGCCGAAGCCGAGCCGCCGTTGATCATCACGACAAGCGGAAAATCTTCTGTTTTGCCGCCGTCGGTCGGCAGATCGGTCATTTTCGCGCCGCGTGAACGTCCCTTGACCGAAACAACCGTTTTGCCTTCGGGAACAAAATAACTGACGACCTTGATCGCTTGTTGGAGCAAACCGCCCGGATTGTTCCGCAGATCGAGCACGAGGCTTTTCATTCCTTTTTTCTTCAGATCGGAAATCGCAATGTTTAGTTCGTCCGAGGTCGTGCCCTGAAATCCGCCGACCAACCCGATGTAGCCGACATCGCCGCTGACCATAAAATAATTGCGGATCGACGGATACGGAACGCCGCCGCGCACGATATTAAAATCAAGCGGCTGAGATTGTCCGGCACGTTCGACCTTGACGTTGACATTGGTGCCTTGCGGACCGCGCACGTTTTTGGAAACATCCGCGCTCGTCCAATCTTTCGCATCTTTGCCGTCGACCGAAACAAACCGGTCGCCGTAGCGAAGTCCGGCTTTATCGGCGGGCGTGTTCGGGATGATCGATTGGACATAGACGCCGTCGCGATGCTGGAGGATCGAAACACCGATGCCGTAAAACTCCGATGCCTGTTCCTCATTCATCTTGCGAAGCTCATCCGCCGTAAAAAACGACGAGTGCGGATCGAGCGTCCAGAGCATACTTTGGATCGATTTTTCCGAGATCTGTTCGTGATTGACCGTCCCGACATAATTTTTATCGATGACGTCCAATGCCTCGCGGTAATCCGCAGAAATTTTTTCGGGCGTCAGCGAAGTATCTGCCGAAGACGCGGAAAATCGACCGAAAAGACCGCCGACGACGGCACACACAGCGATAAATAAAATAATTAAAAAAGCGGATTTCTTGCTCATTATAAAACTCCAAACTCCCTAAAACTATATCACAAATTAGTTGTCGAAAGACATTCCTAAGTTGTCGGAATTATTGTTCCAAGTTTCGAGTTCAAAGCCGCCGGTTTGGGCTCCCCGGTTCAACTCAAAGGAAATTTTCTTTTAACTTTAACAAAACTTGAGACTTGGAACTTGAAACTTCGAACCTGAAACTCTACTATTAGCATTTTGTCAGATGAAACCTGCAATCTCCATCGTAATTCCCGCTTTTGAAGAAGAAGATCGCCTCGGCAAGACGCTGCGGCAAATTTTCGGCTTTGTCGAAAGCGAAAAACTCGCTGCCGAACTGATTATCGTTGACGACGGCTCGAAAGATCGAACAGCCGAAGTCGGCACGCAGGTTTGCGCGGAATTTCCCGAAATTCAATCGGAAGTCATTCGCTACGAAGACAATCGCGGCAAAGGTTTTGCAGTCAAAACCGGGCTTCAAGCGGCAAATGCCGAGATCGCGATTTTCAGCGACGCCGACCTTTCAACGCCGATCGAAGAACTTTACAAGCTCGTCAAACCGATCGAAGCGGGCGAGGTTGATGTCGCCTTCGGTTCACGCGCGCTTGACCGAAGCCTGATCGGAACGCATCAACCGTGGCGGCGCGAACAGGGCGGACGCGTGATGAATCTGATCATCAAAACAATGTCGGGCTTAAAATTTCTCGATACGCAATGCGGTTTCAAAGCCTTTAATATGAAAAAATTCCGCCCCTTGCTCAAGCTGATGACGATCGACCGATTCGGCTTTGATGTCGAATTTCTGTTTGTCGCCGATCATCATCATTTGCGCCTCAAAGAAATCCCCGTCCGTTGGAACAATGTCGAAGGCTCAAAGGTCAGCGTCATCCGCGACACGCGCCGAATGATCAGCGAACTGACGCAAATTCGCCGCAATGCGAAAAACGGCATTTACGATAAACATTGAAGTTTCAACATTTAACACGGCAGAAATTGACAAATGTTAAATGTTTTATGATAAATGAAATTATGACCGCGAAATTAAACGTCAATATTGATCACGTGGCGACCATTCGGGAAGCCCGCAAAACCATCGAACCGAGTATTATTACCGCTGCCGTGATCTGCGAACAAGCCGGCGCTCACGGCATCACTGTTCACTTGCGCGGCGACCGGCGGCATATTCAGGACCGCGACATCGAGCTTCTGCGCGACGTCGTTTCCACGTATTTAAATGTCGAGATGGCGGCAACTGTCGAGATGCTCGCGATCGCGCTGGCGACCAAGCCGGACGCGGTTTCACTGGTTCCCGAAATGCCGAACGAGATCACGACCGAAGGCGGATTAAATGTGATCGGAAACTTTGAAAAGATCCGGAACGTCACCGCTGAAATGAAGAACGCGGGCATTTTCGTCAGTCATTTTATCGATCCCGAACTCGCTCAGATCGAAGCCTCGGCGGATACCGGCGCCCAACAAGTTGAATTCTGCACCGCCGAATATGCCGAACTGACGATTTCGGCACGCGCCGCCCACGGTGAAGGCGCCGACAAAGCCCGCGCCGAAATCGAACGCATCAAACGCGCCGCCCAATATGCCAAAGAACTCGGTTTGATCATCGCCGCCGGACACGGATTGACTTACCGAAATGTCGGCGCGCTCGCCGCGATTCCCGAGATCACCGAATTCAATATTGGACACAACATCATTTCCCGCGCCGTTTTTACGGGACTCTACCGCGCCGTCGAAGAAATGATCGCAGCGATTCGGACAAAATAAACCTAAATTTATTTTCAGTCGGAGCGCAGGCAGTTCGCGCTCCGACTGATTCCGATTTGTCGTCATCCATATTTTTACAACGGTATTTAAACCCATCGAAAACTCTCAATTCTTAACTCCAATGCCTTTCTTTTGTATTGGAATTTGAGAAAGGAAAATCGTTTTTTGGCTGATTTCAATAATTATTCACGGCTAGACAACCTTTTTTACTTCTCAAATCTCTTTTAGAAAGCAATCAATATTGTAATTCGGGAGTAAATTTGTTGACTACTAAAACGATCGTTGTATTTTTTCTGATTTTCCTGCTTGCCTTCAACATTTTTGCCCAAAAAAGTGACGATGCGGCAAAAATCGACCGCGCAACAAAACTCCTTGAACAAATTCTCGGCGACGCGCAAAATCTGCGGTTGCCCGAAAATCGGGCGCTCGTCTTTGCCCGCGTCGGCAGCGCGTATTGGACGACCAACGAAAAACTGGCGCGAAAGCTCTTTCAAGATTCGATCAGCGATCTGATGATCGCCCAAACCGAAGCCGAAAATGAAAAGAGCGGCAAACAATATTTTCAAGCCTTGATCTACGGGCAAGCGCCGCGTTTGGACGTCATCAATCTGATCGCTGCCCGCGATGCCGAGTTGGCTTTGGAGCTGCTTGCGAAAACCCGTCCGGCACGCATCACGCAAGCATTGACCGACCTTTCGGGCGAGTCGCTGACGACCGCGCGGCAATTTGCCGACAATGAGATCATCAACGAACAGCGCCTGATCGCTCTGGCGGCGGAACAAGATCCGCAACGCGCAATCAAACGCATCCGTGAAAGTCTGAAAAATGGCGCAACTTACGAAACCCTCAATCTGCTCCGCAAAATTTACGCGAAAGACGCGGAAACCGCCAATCAATTAGCGGTCGAAGTGGTCGAGGATTTTCTTAAAAAGGATTTATCAAAAAAACAGCAAACCGCGGAAATGATGGGTTATTTTGTCAGTGAATTCGGACGCGAAAAAACGCCGGACGAAAAATCTTTGAGCGTTCCCGCCGCCTTGACGCGCGAGCTTGCCTTAAAACTCATCGGACACTGGCTTGCCCCGCAAACAACGCAGTTTTACGGTTATTGGAATTGCTATCCGGTGATCGAAAAAATGTTTCCCACGCTGTTTGCCCAAGTCAAACAAAAGCAGGAAAAGATCAGCCGTCAGTATCAAACCGAAGAAAGTCTGGAATATTCAAAGCTGACCGAGGGCGAAACCGCGCCCGAAGAATTAGTCGCCCGCGCCGAAAAATTTTCGTCAAGCTACCGCAACGAACTGTATCGAATGGCAGCGGACAAATATGTGCAGAGCGGCAATCTCGCGCAAGCCGAACGGATCATTTCAACAAACATTTCGGGCGATGATTCCGAACGCTACCTTTCGCAGTTTTACACGGGGCTTGCCAATCAAGCGGCGGCGCAGGGCAAATTTGAGGCGGCGCAAGGGTTTGCCGAACAAATTCCCGACGAAAACCAGCGCGTCACATCATTGATCTATCTCGCGAAACAGATTTTTCAAAAAGATCCGAAGGAAAATCGTCAAGCAGCTCTGGCTTTTTTGCAGCAAGCCCGCGCGATCGTTCCCGATCCGCCCGAAAACCAATACGATTTTAACGGCGCCTTGCTGCTTGCCGCGGCTTACGCGGAAATCGACGCCAACGAATCATTTCGCCTGATCGAATCATTGATCGCGCCGCTCAACGAACTCGTCCAAGCCAATTTCGTGCTCGCAAAATTTAGAAACTACGGCGGTTACCGGCAGGGCGAATTGCAAATGTCGGGCGTCAATTATCTCGGAGTTTACAATCTTGAAAATGTCTTGCGGAATCTGAAAGACAAAGATTTCGACCGCGCCCTGCAATTTACGAACGGGTTTACGCGTCTCGAACCAAGGATCCAACTTCAAATGCAATTGATCGACGATAAGGTTTTGAATGGCGAAAATATTACTAATCTGCCGATCAGCTCGCGGCAGTTTAGCAAGATCGAATAATTATTGCTTAAAATCAATGACCAGCCGCGACGGGTTTGACAATTGCGTGACGCGAAATTCTTTGCGCGCTTTGAGACCGATGCCGAAATCGCGATAGCCTTCAAACCATTCGATTTCTTTAAATTCCGAAATAACGGGAAGCTTCAGATTCCCTTTCGGCATTTTCGCATCGGCGATCTTTTCATCGGGTTCCGGATAAGTCATCGACCGCAGAAAAACGCCGACAAAGTATTTGCCATTGATCTTGATCGTTTCTTCGCCCGTCGCGACAATGTCCGAGGCTTTGATAAATTCAACTCGATAATACGCCGGAATTCCGCCTGTAAATTCTAAAACAACGCGGTCAAATCCAATATTTTTGGCGACTCGCACCTCTTTCAAATAAGTTGCGCCGTCGCCCGCGTCGGTCTGCCGCGCAACCGTCCGGGTCGTCCAGGTGTTCAATTGCCCGCTATCTTGCGATTGCGCCCTCGCCGTCAAAGCCAAACAACCGATCATTAAAACCGTCATCACAAAAAGTTTTTTCATAAAAATCTCCGTTTCACATCATACTTTTATTTTCGCAACATATGTATTTAACGGAAGTGAAAAAACAATTATTATCGATCAAATTATTTATTTTCCGATCTTCGGCGTCATCCCCGGACTATCCGCTTGAAACTGTCTGAGGCGGTTTTCCGGCGCTTCGTCAAACTCATCATCGGTCACGCTTTCCAAAGGTTCATCGGTCAGTCGCCAGGTTGACTCGCCGTGACTGGTTTTCGACGCAGAGTTCGTCACCGGAAACATTTCCGTATGAAACTGTTTGTTGCGGTTTTCCGGCGCTTCGTCAAATTCATCTTTGGTCACGCTTTTCATCGGTTCATCGGTCGGTCGCCAGGTCGTTTCGCCATGCCGGACGTCCGACGCAGAACCCGTCACCCGAGATTTTTCCGCCGGAATCATTTCCTTGTTTTCCGACGCTTCCGTTTCATTCGCCTTTGATTGTCCAAATGTGTTTGCCATAATTTTTCTCCTTGGAGACAATCCGCAAGACCGACGGTTCTAATCTGTTCGCAAGGTTTCCGGGTCATCCCAAATCAAAACACAATATCCTGCACAAATTGTCGTTCAGCAATATCCAAACGCAACCGTTGTGCCGTTCGTGAAAAACGCGGCAAAAATACCTAATTTCGCAGAATTTGAAGTGTATTAGAAAGATTTCTGTACGAAATCAAAGCAATCAAAAACCTGCTTTAAGTCAGCTTTCAACGCCCGTCCCGCGTAAATTTCCGCACTGGTGTGG
>JBBQOA010000289.1:0-6061 GCA_038330465.1 Pyrinomonadales bacterium | reverse complement strand
TTCTTTGAATTTGAGAACAGCCGATTTCCATGTGCCTTTTTTGAGGATTTCGGTTTCAATTATTTCGTCGGCACCTTTTTCGGCAATGATTTCCCGCACATCGGCGACAAAACGATAGCCTTCCTTCGGAAGGGTTTTGATAAATTGAGTTTTTTCCGACCCGTTTTGGTGAAGAACTTTGCGAAGATGGGAGATGTTGAAATTGATGTTGCCTTCTTCGATAAAGGTATCTTTCCAAACTGTTTCGAGCAATTCCGTGCGGCTCACCGTTCTGCCTTGATTTTCGACCAGCAAAAGAAGAATTTCCAATGCCTTCGGTGTCAGATGCACTATTTCGCCCTTTCGCCGAAGACACATTTTTTCTGGTTCCAAGCGATAATCACCAAATTCAAAATAGTGATCAAGTTTTAAGGACATTACGGATTTTTTCAATTCTAATCTTTTCTAACATTTTTTCAAAGGATTTTTTCGATGGGTTTGTGAAATTGTATTTAGGTAACTTTAACAAAATTAATCTTTTGGCGGGGAAATCATGATGAAAAAAATTATTATTTTATTCTTTGTTTTATTGATAGTTTGCCAGTTGCAAACTTTTGTTGCTCAAGCCCAATCGCTGTTTATGAACTATCAAGGCAGTTTGAAGGACGGAGGCGCAGCGGCAAACGGCAATTATGATTTTGAATTCCAGTTGTTTGATGCGCCGACAGGCGGCACATTTCTGGGCGTGGCAGGGGCTACCAATGTTCAGGTTACGAATGGTGTTTTTACTCAATCTTTTGGTTTCGGATCATTTACAGGACCGGATCGTTATCTTGAAGTTCATGTCAGACGAACCGGCAGCGGCGATGCTTTTACGATTTTAACTCCGCGAGAATTGATAAAAAGCGCGCCGTATGCCATCAAAAGTTTAACGGCTGACAATTCGACCAATGCTTTGCAGCTTGGCGGTGTGTCTGCAAATCAATATGTGTTGACTGGCGATGCGCGGCTGTCCGATGCACGAAATCCTCTGCCGAACAGCTCAAACTATATTCAGAATAGAACAAACCCACAGACATCAAGCAATTTCAATATCAGCGGGACAGGAAATGCGAATATCTTTAATGCGACGCAGTTCAACCTCAGCAACTTCAGAGTTCTGAGCATTCTCGGGACAAATAACTTATTTGCCGGTGCCTTAGCGGGTCAATCAAATACGACAGGGAACGGAAATTCGTTTGTTGGAACACTTACGGGTCAATCAAATACGACAGGCAGTTCCAATACGCTCCTTGGAAGTTTCGCTAATGTTGAATCCAGTGATCTCACAAATTCTACCGCGATCGGCGCAAAAGCGTTTGTTTCACAAAGCAATTCTTTGGTCTTGGGCAGTATCAACGGCGTTAATAACGCGACGGCTGATACCAAGGTCGGGATCGGCACGAACAGCCCGACTGAAAGACTGAACGTCGTCGGCAACGGTTTGTTTTCCGGCACACTGACCGGCGACTCGCTCTTTGCGGTAAATAAAGTCGGCATCGGCACGACTGCGCCGGCAAAAAGTCTGCATATAAAGGGAGCGGGCGACCAGGAAATTATGCTGGAAAGCTCCGACACCGGCGGCATTAAATGGACATTGCAGTCTTCAGATGGCGCATCGGGCGGACGGTTTGAAATTATTGATCGCAATGCAAACTCAAGCCGGATGACAATTCTCTCAAACGGATTCGTCGGAATCGGCACGACCGCGCCGAGCGACCGTTTGCAGGTCAACGGAACCATTCGGGTTTCAGGTTTGGGTTCGGCGGGCAGCACCAGCTTGTGCCGCAACGCGAACGATCAAATCTCGACTTGCTCTTCGTCGATTCGTTATAAACAAAATGTTAATCCATTCAGTTCAGGCTTGAGTTTGATCAAAAGACTGCGTCCCGTATCGTTCAATTGGAAGGCAAATAATCAAGCGGATTTAGGATTGGTCGCCGAAGAAGTCAAGGAAGTCGAACCGCTTTTGACGACCTTTAATGACAACGGCGAGGTCGAAGGCGTCAAATATGACCGCATCGGAGTTGTTTTGGTCAATGCCGTTCAAGAGCAACAAGAACAAATCGAAGCACAGCAAAAACAAATTGATGGACAAAAAGAGATTATCAGCGAACAGCAACAGAAATTGAGCGAAGCTGAAAAACAACTCGTTCAGCAGAGATCCGAAATTGATGCGTTGAAAATACTTATTTGTTCACAAAATCAAACGGCGCAAATTTGCCAACCGAAAAATTGAAGAGGAAAAAATTATGCCGAGAAATATTAATTCGATCTCAATCGTCATCGTCAACGCGTTGTTTTTTTCGATTGGTATTTTTGCCCAATCAGGCGGGAGCTTTCAGATTGAAAAATCAGTTATTTCTGCGGGCGGTGGAAGAATTTCGGGCGGCGCTTTTACGCTCGACGGAACGATCGGGCAATCGATTGCGGGAACCAACAGCACAGGTGCGAATTTTGCCGTTTTGAGCGGGTTTTGGGCTTCGACCGTGAATAATCAAACGGTCCGTCGCGCTCCTTTCGATTTTGACGGCGACGGCAAAACCGATATTTCGATCTTTCGTCCGGTGCCCGCCGAATGGTGGTATTCACGCTCGTCCGACGGTCAAGTGCCTGCCGCTCAATTCGGCGCGACGACCGATCGCATCACGCCCGGCGATTTCACGGGCGACGGTAAAACCGACATCGCCATTTGGCGTCCGAGCACCGGTTTCTGGTTTGTTTTAAGAAGTGAAGACGGATCGTTTTTCTCGTTCCCGTTTGGCGGAAACGGCGACATTCCAGTTCCTTTAGATTACGACGGCGACGGTAAAACCGATCCGGCGGTTTTTCGTCCGTCAACCAGCACCTGGTTTATCTCGCGTTCCTCGGACGGCGGCACGACGATCGCGACGTTTGGCTCGGCGGGTGATCTTCCTGTTCCGGCGGATTTCGACGGCGACGGCAAGGCGGACATTGCGATTTTCCGTCCGAATGCGCCGAACGGTGCCGAATGGTGGTATTCAAAAAGCTCGACCGGAACGACTGCCGCGCTGCAGTTTGGACTTTCGACCGATAAAGCCGTGCCGGGCGATTACACCGGCGACGGCAAGGCGGACATCGCTTTCTTCCGCCCGTCAAATGGAAATTGGTTCATTTTGCGTTCGGAAGATTTCTCGTTTTTCTCATTTCCGTTCGGCACCTCGGGCGATGTTCCGACGCCGGGCGATTACGACGGCGACGGCAAAACTGATGCGGCGGTTTTTCGTCCGTCAAACGCTAATTGGTTTGTCAATCGCTCGACGGCAGGCGTTTTAATTCAGCAATTCGGACTTTCGACCGACAAGCCCGTGCCAAACGCATTTGTACCTTAGAATTCAAAAGTTTAAAAGAAAAAAGACGCCAAGCAATAACTTCGCGTCTTTTTTTTTGATTGATTTTTATTAACGATTTTCGGGTAAAAGTTCGTAGTTGCCCATTTCGCGGTTGTAGGAATCGAGCGCCCCGACCGAATCGGCGGTCGCATCGAGCATTTGTTTGGTCATCGCGATCGAATCGGAAAGCTGTTCAAAATCGAGCAGAGAGAATTTTTCGGGCGTGCTCATCGTGACGATCTCGTCGTTTAAGTAACCGAAGAAATTTTCGATCGACTGCAATTGTCCCTCGACCAATTTGACGCTCCGTTCGAGCTCGTCGAACGACGCCAACCGGCGTTTAAGAATCTCGACGTTGGTTTGCTGAATGCGCCGCGTCTTTTCGTCGGGCGAGCTTTCGGCGGCGCGAAAGGCTTGCGCGAGCTGGTTATGAACGGCTTGGCGATTGATCGATTTTAAATGTTGTTTTCTTCTTCGATAAACATCGAGCAGATCAACAAAATCTTCCCAACGCTGTTCGAGCGTGCGCAGATTCGACGGCAATTCGCGCGCGCCGGTGAATTTGTGGTAATTTTCCTGGATCTTGTCTTTCTGCCAGCGCAGATATTCGACCGCTTCTCGTTCACGCGGCGTAAAACTTTTGATCAGTTTTTCGCGCGTCGCTTTGTTGAGCGCGCGGAATCTTTCTTTTTCGCGGTTGTTAACAAGTTGTCGGTAAGCGGGAACCATCGGCAGAGCGACAAGATAAACGGCTTCAAAAATAAGTGCGATAAACAGAGGAATAATGCTTCCGGTATAAGCGGCGGCGACGAGGAAACCGGCTAAGCCCCAGAAATTAACCGGTTCTTTGACCGCCTCCTTGACGTATTTCGTGTTAAATCTATTAAATTCTTGTTGATATTTCGCTAAATCAGCCATAAATATTGTAGATGCTTAAATCGCCGCTAAATTTTGCCGCCCGCTGAAAATTAATTCGATTGATTATTTTCGGAGGTTTCATTGAGCAAAACCTGGTCAAGCACTTCCTTCTCGTTCTTGGTGCCGGAACCCGATGAAATTTGTTTGCCCGAATTGTTTGCGCCGGCGCCGAGAAGTCCCATCGATTGTTTATATTCAAGCAGTTTGTCCTGCAATTGAATATCCATCGCTTCGCGTTCGATGTCCTGCATCTGCGCGTCAACCGAACTCGTACCGAGCTGCAATTTGGCTTCGGCAGCGGCAGATTTTCTTTCAATTTTTTCGCGCATCTCGTCAAATGTGGAAGCATCGTCACCGATATTGAAGGTTTCCATCGTTTGGGCGAGCTGCTCTTGAAGTTTGGCTTGTTTCGAAGCACTAATTAACTGCATTGCTTCGGCGGTGCGTTTCTTCATATTCAGCACATAATTGTCTCGGGCTTTTAATGCTTGTTTAGAAGCGAGCGATGCGCGCTCGTTCTGCACCGAAGTTCGTTCCAAATCGAGCTGTGCCTGCTGAAGTTGACCGATATAAGCCGTTGCAATGTCGTCGCGATTCATCTTGACAGATGCCTTGATCTTAGAGTCCAAATCAACAACCTGTCTTTCAAGATTTTCCTTTTGTTTTGCCAAAAGTCGTTCGGTCGCCATCACCTGCGCGACGGAGTTGTTGAGTTCAGGCACGCGGTCGCGCATATCCCGAATCGTTTGTTGTAAAACCAATTCGGGGTTCTCCATCTTGTCCAATGCCGCGCCAGTACTGGCTCTAAAAATTCTAGTTAGTCTTGCCCACAATCCCATTTTTCTCTGACTTGCTCCTAAAAAATTGTAATAAAAGAACTTTTTGCCGGAATCCTTACGTCAACCCGTTTCGCAAAGTTGCAAATTCTGGTTTAAGTATAACAGGAAAATTCAATTAGTGAATAGCACAAAGAAAAGTTCAATACAAGTAAAAATTGGGTTTTCCGTGAAATTAAGTTACATTAAATAGTCAAAAACTTTACAAAGGAATGAAAAATATGGACGAAAGGCTTGCGGGACTAGTAGAAAAACTGGACGAAAAACTTTTGGAAAATCACCGTTTCGATACGGAAATGTTTGCGGCGTTGTCGGAAATTCAAAAGCAGTCGGGAATTTTGCACGATGACCGACCGATTTGTCCTTTTCTCCGCCCGCATTTTTTCGCGCGTTCGCGCTACGAAAAAATAAAACACGCCGCCGAACAAATTAATCTCGCCGCTGAACGGTTGACCGAAGTTGCGCTGGAAAACGCGGAAATCCTTACGGAAATAAATATGACCGAAAAAGAGGAACGAATGGCGCGAATCGAGCCGCGTTACCGCGGCTTGTGTGTCTCCAGCCGGTTTGACACATATCTGAGCGAAGACGGTTTCAAGTTTCTCGAATATAACGCCGAAACGCCCGCCGGAATCGGTGATCAGATCACTTTTGAAGCGGTCTTTGAAGAAGTTCCCGAAGTCCGGCAATTTCTTGCTGACAATAATCACTGGCTGCCGCGTCCGCGTTACCGTCTGCTCGAAGCACTCGACGCGGCTTACCGCGATATGGGCGGCAAAAAAGCCAAACCGGGCATCGCGATCGTTGATTGGGAAGGCGTTTCGACCGCTTCGGAGTTTGAGATCCTCCGCGAATTCTGGCAGTCGGAAGGCTACGACACGATCATCGCGACTCCTTACGAACTCGAATATGACGGCAATGTTCTGCGCGTCGGCG
>JBBQOA010000288.1:0-6062 GCA_038330465.1 Pyrinomonadales bacterium | reverse complement strand
ATCGGGCGCGGCGGATTTCGGGCTTCGGGCGCACGCGAAAGCTGCGATAGCGCGACGACCGGAACTTGCAATTCTTTGGCTAAGGCTTTCAGTTCACGCGAGATCTGCGAAACTTCCTGCTGCCGCGATTCACTGCGTTTCGAACCCGACATCAGCTGCAAATAATCGACGACAATGAGATCAAGTTTCTTTTGTTCGGCAAACAAACGGCGCGTTTTGGCGCGCATTTCGAGCACCGAAATTCCCGCCGTATCGTCGATAAAGATCTTCGCTTCGGAAAGTGTGCCGATCGCTTCAGCGAGTCTGCCCCATTCATCGCGCGTCAAATAGCCGGTCCGAAACCGATGCGCGTCAACTTTTGCTTCGCTTGAAAGCATTCGCATAACGAGCTGTTCTTTCGACATTTCAAGCGAAAAAACCGCGACAACAGCTTTCTCCAAAATCGCCGCATTTTGTGCAAGCGTTAGACATAGGGCAGTTTTGCCCATTGACGGGCGGGCGGCGACGATGATCAGATCGGTCTTTTGCAGACCGGAAGTTTTTTCGTCGAGATCACGAAAGCCGGTCGAAAGTCCGGTCAATGCGTGCGATTCACGCTTGGCGTATTCCTGAACTTTGGCGAGCACCGTTTCGGCGATCGGTTGGATATGCGAAAAACCTTCCCGCGACCGCTCGTCGGCGAGCGCGAAGATCATTTGTTCGGCATGATCGAGAACGTCCTTTGCATCTTCTTCTTCGGCAAGGGCTTCGCTCGTGATCTGATTGCAAACCTTGATCAGATTTCGAACGACCGATTTGTCTTTGACGACCTTGCAATAATCGAAAATATCCGAAAAATGCGGCAGACCGTAGGTTAAATTCGTGATCGTCGCAATACCGCCGATCGATTCGATCGCGCCTTCTTTTTTGAGTTCTTCACCGATCAGGATCGGGTCGATCCGTTCGCTGCGTTCAAAAAGCGCGGTCATCGCCTTAAAGATGCGGCGGTGCAGCGGGGAATAAAAATCTTCGGCGCCGAGCTTTTCGATCGCCTGTGTGAGAAGTTGATTGTCAAGCAGGATCGCGCCCAAGATCACACGCTCGCTTTCGGCGCTGCTCGGCAAGGGTTTTTCCAAATATTGTTCGCGCGTAAAATCCTGATTTGGTGTCGACATTCGTTGGTTATCGTTTATTTAGGGACGGTAAATGATCGCAAAACTCGAAAAAATCAATCGTAATCGGATAAAAAAGACCGCAAGTTTTCAGACTTGCAGTCTTTGATAATACTACATCCGAAACTTTAGAGAAAGATTTAATCTTAAATTTTCGGCGGTTGTTTTTTGTTTAGTTATTCGGTGGTTTCAGCGGTTTCGGGTTTCAATTCCTCGCCTTCCGCACGAACCGTCACCGGAATTTGCAGCGTCACATCGCGGTGCAATTTGACGCCGACGGTGTAATCGCCGGTTTCTTTGATCGGATCTTTCAAAACGATCTTGCGGCGGTCGGTTTCATAACCTTTGGCTTTCAGGGCGTCGGCTATGTCCATCGAAGTAACTGATCCGAAAAGCTGACCTGTTTCACCGGCTTTGCGTTCAAAAGTCAGTAAAATATCCTTCATCTGATCGGCTTGCAATTCAGCTGTCGCTTTTTCGGCAGAAGCTTTTTTCAGAAGCGATTCACGTTCTTTTTCGATCTGCCGGACATTTCCCTTGGTTGCCAACGTCGCCAAACCTTGCGGCAAAAGATAGTTTCGCGCAAATCCGGCTTTAACCTTGACGATTTCGCCGCGACCGCCCAAAGTGTCAATATCTTCGCGTAAAAGTATTGTTGTGGTTGCCATAATTTCTAAATTCCTCCTTTGGTTTAGTCCGCAACGAACGGCAGTAAAGCCACTGTTCGCGCGCGTTTGATCGCCTGTGCAATCCGTCTTTGGTCTTTTGCCGTGACGCCTGAAATTCGGCGCGGCATGATCTTTCCGCGTTCGGGAATAAACCGCCGCAAATAATCGACATCTTTCCAATCGACATAATCGGGAACCAGTTGACGCGGACGGCGGCGTTGAAAACGACGCGGCATTTTCTCAATTTCTTGATCAATGTTAACGTCCAGATTCAATTCATTATCGTTAAAATCATTATCTCTTTCCATTTTCTAAACTCCTAATCTTTATGCTTCGTCAGCCTCGGCTTCCGCTTCTTTTGAACCGCCAAAATTTGACGAGCCGTGTCGGTTTTTACGTTTATCGCGTTTCGCGAGTTTTTTATCCGCCGCTTTGCGGTCTTCGTCAACGCGGACGGTCATATAACGCATGACCATGTCGTTAACCCGGAACCGACGTTCAAGCTCGGCAATTTCTTGTCCCGAACCTTCGATTTCCAATAAAACGTAATAACCTTCGGTTTTCTTTCTGATCGGATAAGCAAGTCTGCGTCGTCCCCAGCCTTCGATCACCGAAACTGTTCCGCCATCCTTTTCAACCAATGCCGTAATTGCGTCATTTAATTTCGTAATATCCTCGTCCGTTGTTTCCGGCACGGCGATATACATTACTTCATATACTCTATTTGCCAATGTAATTTCCTCCTTATGGCTTTCGAGCTTTACCTTTCGATAAAGCAAGAAGGGCTCTTCGATTTTGGATTGCGGATCTCGGATCGGTGATTTACTAAATCTTAAAATCCCAATTCCGCAATCTTAAATCCCAAATCAATTAAATTGTGCCATTGCTTTTTCGATTCCGTCTTTGACCACGGAAAAAATCGCGTCGGCACTTTGTTCTAAAATATTTTCAACTTCAACCAGATCTTTTTTGGAAAAATTTTCCAAAACAAAACTACTCGCGTCGCCAATCGGGTGTTCGGGTTGAATTCCGATTCGCAAACGAATGAATTCCTGTGTTCGCAAACAATCAATGATCGACCGTAAACCGTTTTGTCCGCCGTGCGAACCTTTCGGTCGAAGCCGCATTCTGCCGAATGGCAGCGCCAGATCGTCCGAGATCACGATCAATTTTTCAACGCTCCGGTCAGTTTTTTTTAACAAACAACTGACCGATTCGCCGCTTAGATTCATAAACGTCTGCGGTTTGACGAGTTCGACCGATTGATGATCGACCTGACCGCGCCCGACCAACGCCCGACATTCATCGCGTTTGACTTGCGTTTGAATCTTCTGCGCCAATTTATCAATCAGCATGAACCCGAAATTATGGCGTGTCTTTTCGTACCGCAAACCCGGATTTCCAAGTCCGACGATCAACCATTTTTTTACCGAAAGCGCGTCCATTTTTGATTAGAGTTCGCTCTTCGGTGCCAAGCCGTAAACACAATACTGTTTGCCCGAAGTTTGAAGGCTGAACATCAAAATTATTCGCTTTTCGGTTCTTCACCGATAACTTCCGGTTCGGCGGTTTCAGCAACCTGCGGTTCGAGTTCTTCACGAACCACGGAAATCGTCGCTAAAACGGTTTCCGGCGCTTCCAGAATTTCGATACCTTTTCCGACCTTCAAATCAGAAACGTGAACAGATTCGCCCGCATTCAGATTTGAAACATCGATTTCGATCGCGTCGGGCACATTTGCCGGTTCGCACAAAACCTTGATTTCGTGCAGCGGTTGATTAATTACCGCGCCTTCCTCGTTCAATCCCGGAGCATTTCCGACGAGGTGCAGCGGAACGGTCATTTCCATTTTTTCGCCCTTTGCGATCCGCCGCAGATCGGCGTGCAAAAGACGACTATTGACCGCATCGATCTGACGGTCCTGAAAAATCACATCGCTCACGCCAATGCCCGCAACATCAAGTGAAAACACTGAGTTGACACCGGCATCGGTTCGCAAAATTGCCGCCAGATCCCGAAGATTTGCAGTCGCTGCCAGATTTCCTTCGCCGCCGCCGTAAACCGAAACGGGAATTTTGCCCTCAACACGCAAACGACGCGAATCGTTTTTACCGCGACCTTCTCTTTTTTCTGCCTTTACTACTTTTTTTTCTGCCATAACTTTGACCTTTATTCCTAAAGTTAAATAAACAAGGACGAAACGCTTGTCTCGTCATGAATTGATTTGATTCCTCTGGCGAGAAGCTGACCGACGCTCAAAACCTCGATGCGACCTTCTTCTTCCAAAACTTTGCCCTTTTCGCAAAGCGGAATCGTATTGGTGATGATAACTTTTTTGATATGCGAATCGGCAATATTTTTGATCGCATTGCCCGACAAAACAGCGTGTGAAAAACACGCGTAAATTTCGTCCGCACCCGCTTTTTTCAATGCTTCGGCAACTTTGCAGATCGTGCCGCCCGTGTCGCACATATCATCGATTATTAAACAATTTTTCCCCTCGACATCGCCGACAATGTTCATAACCTCGGCAACATTCGCCTTTTCGCGCCGTTTGTCACACAGTGCAAGTCCGGCGTTCAATCTTTTCGCATAGGCGCGGGCGCGTTCGGCGCCGCCGGTATCCGGCGAAACAACGATCATATTTTCAATCGGGTTGGTTTGAAAATAATCAACGATGACCGGCGCGGCATATAAATGATCGACCGGAATATCAAAAAAACCCTGAATCTGCGAAGCGTGCAAATCGACCGTTAAAACGCGGTGCGCACCGGCGGTCGTGATTAGATTTGAGACCAGTTTCGCGGCAATCGGAACTCGCGGACGATCTTTCTTATCAGAACGAGCATAACCGAAATATGGAATCACTGCCGTCACTCTTTCAGCCGATGCCCGCACGAACGTGTCGATCATGATCAACAATTCCATCAAATTCTGATCGGTCGGCGGACACGTCGGCTGGATGATGAAGACATCGGTTCCGCGCACATTTTCGCCGATCTGAAAATTAAACTCGCCGTCGGAAAATCTTTCCGTGCTGACCTTCCCTAAATCACAACTTAGATTACGGCAGATTTCTTCAGCCAAAAGTTTATGGGCATTACCCGAAAAAACTTTAATATTGCCAGTTACGCTCATTCTGGATTGTAAATTTTACTGATAAAACCCAAATCATTCGGCGATTTGAAATTTTAAATAAAAAGCGAGTAATCAACAAAGATTACCCGCTCCGATTTTAAAAATATGGCTGGGGCGGGAGGACTCGAACCTACGAATGCCGGATCCAAAAACCGGTGCCTTACCACTTGGCTACGCCCCAACGTAAAATTTTCAGAAACTAATCGGAAGCAACCTTTGACATTTTTTAAATGCTTCGCGGAATTGATTCCGTGAAATGGTTGCTACGGCAAACTTTCGCCAGCTTGTTTCATTAACAAGGGCTTTTAGTGTCGCTTGCCGTGTTTCTTCTTTGTCAAAAATTGCAAAAACGCTCGCTCCGCTTCCGCTCAACGAGACCTGAACTGCGCCGAGCTTGAGAAGTGTCTCTTTCACTCGTTTTATTTCAGGTTGAAACTCAAAAACGCTCTTTTCAAAATCGTTTGTCAGTTTTGATTGCCGCGTATTGAAGTCGTTTGCTTCAATTTGGCAAATTTTGAGGATACTTTTTGAAGTTTCTTTTGTCAAGTATGGTGCATTAAGTCGTCCGAACGCCTCGGCGGTTGAAATTTTGACGGCAGGCGTCACGATCAACAGAATATTTTCGGAAAAATCTTCCATTAATTTGATCGCAGTTCCGCGTCCGGTCCCGAATGCCGTTCCGCCGTACAGAAAAAAAGGCACATCCGAACCTAAATTCGCGCCTATTTCGATCAGTTGATCAAATTTTACGGGTAAATTCCAAAGTGTCGCCAATCCGAGCAAAGCGGTTGCCGCGTTCGATGAACCGCCGCCGAGTCCGCCCGGCGCGGGAATTCGTTTTTCTAAATAGATCTTCGCGCCTTTTTTTACAGTAAACTCGTTTCTTAACACTTGTGCCGCCCGGATAATTAAATTTGTTTCGTCAGACGGAACATTTTCGTCCTGACAGGTCAAAATAATTTCGTCGGCATCGTCAAAACTTATTTTGTCGGCGAGCGAAACGGTTTGAAAAATTGTGCAAAGTTCGTGAAAACCATCGCCGCGCCGACCTAAAATTTTCAATTGCCAATTTATTTTCGCAAAGCTCGGCAGCGTCAAACTTTTT
>JBBQOA010000287.1:0-6065 GCA_038330465.1 Pyrinomonadales bacterium | reverse complement strand
CGCTTGCGATCGCGGTCGTTTTTTTCGTAAACTATATTTTTAATCATTATTTTTAGCTTGTAACGCACAAATAATTTTTTGTCGGCGAAGCCCAGCAAGGAGCGGCACCGGAAGTCGGGCGCGAAGAAGAAGCGGCAGGCGAACATTGGTCGAAATCGAAATCGGCGTGGGTTTTGCTGATCGCGACCGGATTTGTCGCTTTGATCTCGGAATTTCTGGTCGGCGCGGTCGAAGCGGCGCGCGGCGCGCTCGGTTTTACGGAAGTTTTTGTCGGCGTGATCGTCGTCGCGATCATCGGCAACGCGGCGGAACATTCCTCGGCGGTGCTGATGGCGATGCGCAATAAAATGGACTTGAGCCTCGGAATCGCGCTCGGTTCATCTTTGCAGATCGCGCTTTTCGTCGCACCGGTGCTGATCTTTGCGTCGTATTTTTTCGGAAAACCGATGAATTTGGAGTTTTCGATTCCCGAAGTCGTCGCGGTTTTCGGCTCGATCCTGATCGTTCAGCAGATCAGCTCGGACGGCGAAAGTAATTGGATCGAAGGCTTGCAGCTGCTTTCGGTTTACGCAATTCTCGGAATTTTGTTTTATTTTCTGCCCGATGCGCATTCGGCAGCAACCGAAATGCTGCCGAATGCCCCGGCGCATTAGAGAACAGAATTTGATTTTGAAAAAAATGAATCAGCCGCGCGCGTGCCGCGGCTGATGTGATTACTGACTGATTCGGCAGCGATCTATCTTTTCAGGTCGGAGATCCGGGCTTCGATCCAAGCGGAAAAAAGCCCGATGTTGTTACTGCCGTATTTGATCCACGCAAAACCTTTCTCGCCCCATTGTTCGCCGAATGAATTTTTGATCAGCCACGCGCCTTTTTCGTCGTCCCAGCCGACGAGTAAGACGACGTGATTGATATCTTTTTGGTCTTGTTCGTTAAAAACGCCGCCATGATAATTTACCAGACACGAATCAAGGTGGATCGGCGTGACCAGCGGACCGTGTTCGATCAAAGCCAATTTTAACTCTTCGACGGTCGGCATCCGATCGGGCGGCGAACTGACGTAGTCCCAGAGGTTAGCTTTGACGAAACCGCTGTTCGGCTGACAAGAGGATTTTTGCCCGATTTTGTATTCGCGCCGGTAGGTGATCGGCTTTCCGGTGACTGTATCGTTTTCTGTGTAGCCGTCCTCAAAGATCATCGGAATGCCTTTTTGATAAACCATAAAATCGAACGCCGTGCCGTGCCAGCCGCCTTTCGAACAGAGATCTTCTTGTTTGACCGGCATACAATTTATTAAATCCTGGACAAAAGGACCGGGTTTACCGGAAAAAAAATAAGTTCCGCCAATGGTTACGATCAGTTCGCCGTTTTCGATCGGATGGTATTGGACCTGATTAATGTCATCCAGATAATTTTTCTGAAGACTCGCGGCGGCGGCGGCGGTCGCCGCAAATGCCCAGCAGGTATTGCAATCGTCACCTTGATTCATCACCGGACCGACATTTATTTGATGCTCGCGCCAGTCCCATTTTTTTTGCGCGACGAACGTCTTAAAACGATCCTCGCTAAACGATGCGATCATTTCTTTTTGTTGTTTTTGCCGCCTGTCGATCTCTTTGGAAGTCGCCTGCGGATGGGCTTTCAGCCAAACATCGTAGCTCTGCGTGAGAATTCGAACCTGACTTTCACGGTAAGCAATGGCGTTTGCCCGGAGTTCTTTCGCGCGTTTTGTTTCGCCTTTCGGAATGGTCAAAATGCCGAGTTCTTTGAGCCTTTTTTGATCTTCACTACTCAGTTTGCCGCCGCCAACAAGATAGGTCGTTTGCACACTTCCGTCATTTTTTGAAGTGCATTGAAGCGGCGGCGGCGTTGGTTGCGGCACCGGCGTTGATGCAACAATCGACAGTTTTTTTTGGACGGTTTTGCGTTTCTTTTTGCGCTGGGCAAAAACATTTCCAAACAAAATTGCCAGCAAACCGGCGATTGTCATAAAAAAGATGAAATGTGCTTTTCGCATTAAACCTCCCAATCAAATAAAACCTCGGTTTTCAACCTATTTGCGTTTCTGATTTATTTGCAGCTTTGCTTCCTCAGACGGGTCAGCGGCGATCCACGTGCTGCCTTCGCCGATATTGTTACCGCCGTATTTGACCCAGCCGAAACCATTCTCGCCCCAACCTTCACCGAACGAATTCTTGATCCGCCACGCGCCTTTTTGGTCGTCCCAGCCGATGATCAAAATGACATGCGTGCCGTCTTGAAAATCCTCTTCATCAAAAACGCCGCTGCGGTATCGAAAAAAACAATCATCATAATGAATCATCGCGACGATCGGACCGTAGAGGATCAAAGCATTTTTTATTTCTTCGGTTTTGGACACGTATTTCGGATCCGGGCTGACGAAATCCCAGGTTAAAGCCTTGATGTATTTATCGGGTTTACAATTGTTTAGATCGGTTCCGCCGAGCGGCAAACCTTTGTCAACCATATAACTGAAAGCCTCGCCGTGCCAATAAAATTTACAAAAATCAGCTTAGTCCGGCACCAAACACCTGACAAACTGTAAAACACTAGCTTCCGAATTGGGATCAAACTTTAAAGTTTGCGAGCGAAGCGCGACGAGTTGGCGGCTAAACTGCATCGCGTCAAGCGTGGCAAATGCCCAACAAGTATTGCATTCATATCCTTGAAAACCCGCCCGCCCGACATCGATTCCATTTTTGCTCCAATCAAATTGCGGCAGCTGCGCCTGCGCCAAACCCCGAAAACGAATCCATTCCTCCGCCGCTTTGATTTCGTCAGGTTCCGCCGCCGGATTTTCGGTTTGCCATTTCTGCCATTTTTGTTCGGCTAATTGCTGAATTTCGAGCAGTTTTTTGCGGGCATTGGCGCGGATTTCTTTGGAGCGCTCAGATTCGCCGACCGCCAGCGGACGGGCGTAGATTCTTTCAAAGTCGGTGGTTGGAATTTTCAGATCATTACTGTTTTTCCAAAGAAATGGAAACAGTTTTTGATACCAGGGTTTAAATTTAACGCCATAACCCTTAAGAATCGGCGGTTCGACATTGTAGCTCCCACTGTTTCGACATTCATACCTATTGGATTGCGGCAAAGGTTTATCAGGTAAAATTTGAGCGTTTAGCCCAGAAAAAACAGCCGATAAACCGAAAAGCCAGGTTAAAAAATAGACATTTAGCAGTCGAATTTTCATACACCTCCGGAAAAAAAACGGCTTACTACCGAATCGGCACAAACATAACCTTCAAAATTCAGGTTAAATTTGTCAATTACATTTTCCGGGCACGAGACAAATATTGCAGGTCTCTTTGGCGGAAATACAAGTTCCGCCACACTCTTGTTGTCCCGGACCGCAGCCGACGGTTTTCCCGACTCCTAGATCAATGATGACCTGTTTGACACAAGTAATTTTTTTGATCAGTTTTTCGATCTTTTTCTTATCCTTTTTGTCTATTACCCAACCTTCGACCGTGACGACTCCGGCGTTTGAGCGGACATTAATATGACTGATCTGGTTGTCGTATTTGTCCTTCATTTTGTCATAGACCGCCAGTACGATATCCTTGTCGGTTTTTTTCGAACAGTCAGTTTTTTTGGCAATGGCGGCGAGATTAAACGAAATTATCATTCCAACACAGATAATTGACGTTTTGATGATTGATTGAAATTTCATATGGTTTCTCCTTTTCTATTTGAAGTTTGTCAGCATTGAAAGCAAACTGTAACGCGTTTGTTTTCCGAAAAAAATTGAATTGTTATTGGGCGACCACTCCAAACTCGAAAAATAAAGTTTGGGATCGTTGTTGCTCGTGATCTGCTTGGCTTCGCCGCCGTTCGAAGAGATGATCCAAATATTGTCTTTCCCATCGCGGCGGGCGGCAAAAGCGATTTTCCTGGCATCGGCGGAAAGTTTGATATTGTATAAATAAGTATCTTTTTGCCGCGTCAATTCGCGGATTGTCCCCGTTTTGGCTTCGACGACCAACAACGAAACTTCAGTCGGCAGCGCCGAAATGCTCGAACCTTCGATCGAAGCGAGCAGCAATTCACCTTCTTTCGCCCAACCGATCAAACGTAAAAACGACCGTTTTTGGGTCACTTGCCTCGAAATTTTTGTTTCCGCGTCAATCAGCCACAAACTAAAAGTTGCTTTGCCGTCCGAACCGTTCGTTTTGGATGTGAAAGCGATTTGTTTGCCGTCCGCCGCCCAGATCGGGCAATTGAGAATCAAATTCGAATCCTGATTTTCGGTCAATTGCAGATTATTCGTGCCGTCTGCCGTGATCGTCCAAATGTTATTAAAACCGTTGCGGTCGGATACATAAGCAATCCGGCTGCCGTCGGGCGACCAACTAAAATCACTTGTTTGTAAGCGATTGTAAGGAAAAACCGTATAATTGACCGATTCAATTCCATCCGTGACGATCGGTTTCTGACCGTTGCCGGTCGTTTCGACGGTTTCGAGTTGGTAACTTTCGCCAACGACACGCATAAAAGCAATTTTTTTTCCGTCCGGCGACCAAACCGGCAAAAACCCGTCAGAAGCCAATTGAAAAGGCTGTTGTTCGGTTTCGAGAGATTTCGTAAAGATCGCGCCGTAAAACAATTTATTGCCCTGACTCAGATTTTTGATCGATTGGTAAGCGATCGATTTTCCGTCCGGCGCAACGCTTGCCCAAAGTTCCGAATTGATGTCCGATGAAATCGCAAATTCTTTTGATTCATTGATCTTTAAGCCCCAAATGTCGGATTCTTCTTTTGCCGAACTAAACAATATTTTTCCGCCGTCGGAAGAAATATCAACGACTAAACTATCTCTTTCGCCAAAAGATAGTTGTTTGGATTGATTTACGCCGGGCTCGCTGACAAAAATCTGAAATGTTCCGTCAACCAGAGCACTGAAAAAAACTCTGTTGCCGTCGGGATGCCAGAAAACATTTTTGATTTCAGACGGAAATCCGAACAATTTCAGGGGTTGACCGCCGTTGATTTCATTTGTCCAGACATACCAGATCTTATCTTCGACCGTCACATACGCAATCCGGCTTTCATTGGGCGAAATATTGATGGTCATTGGTGAGATCGATTTTGATTTAAGATCCGTCATCTGTTTGATCTGTCCCGAAGCGATATCGACGGCAAATATCTCTTTTTTCGCTTCAAAATAAATTTGGTTGCTTTTTGACCAAAAACGCAGCAAACTGCTCGCGCCTTCGATCACCGCAATTAGTTTTGGCGTGCCGCCGAGAATCGGGATGCGCCAGATTCCCGATTCGTTTCCGCGCGTCGAATAAAATGCCAGTTCCTCGCCGTTTGGCGACCAAATCGGGTTTTTGTTATTAAAATCGTCTTTTGTCACCTGAAAGGATTCGCCCGAAGTCGTCTGTTTTATCCAGATGTTTTTTGTCCCGGATTTGGTCGATGTGAAGGCAACCATTTTACCGTCGGGCGAAAATGAGCCGACGATTTCAGATTCGCCCGGCGAACTTGCCCAATTGACGACCTCGCTTGTTTTGACGGGCGTATCAACTTGATTTTTGAATTTTTGAGCCGGCAGAAACCACCAGACAATAACAGAAATTAAACCGGCGGCAAAAAGAAACGCGGCAAATTGAACGAGTGAAAAACGCGGCTGATTGACCGTGCCGGAAGTTGTTTGCGCGGTCGTCGCGGCATTCGCCGAAATCGTTTGCTGATTGGGTTTTGTGTCTGATCCGATATTGTCCTTAACATCGTTGAGATCGATCAGCAGGTCTTTGATATTTTGATAGCGATATTCGCGGTCTTTGCGAAGAGATTTGACGATGATATGTTCAAGGTCATGCGGAATTTCGGGAACGTAATCGGTCAATGGCGCGGGTTCATCCTTTAAGATCGAGCCGATAATGTCCATTTTTGTCGCACCCGAAAACGGCGGCTGACCCGCGATCATTTCGTATAGAACGACGGCAAAGCTGAAAATGTCGGTGCGCAGATCGATGTTTTGACCGCGCGCTTGTTCGGGCGACATATATTGCGGCGTGCCGAGAATCATTCCCGGAGTCGTC
>JBBQOA010000286.1:0-6073 GCA_038330465.1 Pyrinomonadales bacterium | reverse complement strand
TAAAATCTTTCCGCCATTTCGGATGTTTTATCAATGATCGGCTTTATCAAATCCGTTTCGTAATTAGTTGAAACGCCTTGCAAAACCGCTGCGACACGTTCCAATCCCGCGCCCGTATCAACCGACGGCGCGGGCCAGGGCGTTAGCTCAAAAACGCCTTTGCCGTCTTCCGAGCGGTCGAATTGCATAAAGACGAGATTCCAGATTTCCATCGTCGTGTCGCCTTCGCCGTTGACCCATCGGGGATGATTTTTTTCCGGGTTGTCGGGTTCATCGCCCATATAATAATGGATTTCCGAACACGGTCCGCACGGTCCGGTATCGCCCATCTGCCAGAAATTATCCTTGCGCCCGAAACCAAGAATCCGGTCGGGACGCGCGCCGACCTTTTCCCAAAGCGCGCGCGCTTCATCGTCCGCCGGAACTTCCGCGTCGCCCTCGAAAACCGAAAACCAGAGACGATTTTCGGCGAGCTTTAATTCGTTGACGAGAAAATCCCACGCGAAACGAATCGCGTCTTCTTTGAAATAATCGCCGAACGAGAAATTGCCGAGCATTTCAAAAAACGTGTGATGCCGCGCTGTTTTCCCAACTTCGTCGAGATCGTTGTGTTTGCCGCCCGCGCGGATACATTTTTGCGAGCTTGTCGCGCGCGTGTAATCGCGTTTTTCCGCGCCGGTAAAAACGTCTTTGAATTGATTCATTCCCGCGTTGGTGAACAAAAGCGTCGGGTCGTTGGCGGGTAAAAGCGGCGATGAATGGACGATTCGGTGCCGCTCACGCTCGAAATATTCTAAAAAATTTTGTCTGATCTCGCTGCCTTTCATATATTTGATTCCGATAAAAAGTTAAAGAGAAATTTTAACATAAAGCCGAAACGAAAAGCATTTACGCGCAAAAAAATGCCGGACGCTTCTTTGGAAACGTCCGGCTTCAATGTAGAAAAGGAGATTAACTACATTGAATTATCGCGCCATTGGAATATTTGGCGAAAATTTTCAATCAAGGCATACGAAACTAGTGTTCGCGCAGTTTTCCAAAATTTACCCGTAAATTATTTAGCCCAAAGAAAAGCCATTTGAGGTTGTCATTTTGCTAAATAATTTTCGCTTTTCCCGTCTGTCAATCAATTCCCTTGTTCGTAAACATTAAAGACGAAGATGCTAAAAAAAAATCACAAATATCTTCGGTCTTATTGGGTAATTCGTGAGAAAGCCGGATTTGGATTCAAAAAAAATGCCGATCTGAAAAAAACTTTTTCAGATCGGCATTTTGATCGGGGGGATGATTCGAGAAAAAAGAGAACCAAAGAATGTTCGATAAAGTTAGCTTTCTTAAGGAAATTTCGAGTATCTTTTTTGATAAATTCGATTTATACGCCGGAAAATTTCAGTCGTCATCTGGAATTTCGGCGAAATTCCAGCCTGACCGAGCGTTCCTTTTCGTGTCCATTTGAAAACCAAGATTTTTCACTTTCTTATTTTAATATAAAGCATCAAAGAGCCGTTATTTCCAGATAAACACGCAAACAATCACCAAAGATGCGAACAATGCCGCCGCCGCCCGCCAAACTTTTTGATTGATAAAGGCATATTGACGAAAGTGCAAAACACAAAGAATCTTCTCCAGACTCTTTAAAGACAGTAGTTTTCGGTCAAGAAAAAAGTTCCGGCTGAAAACTCCAACCGGAACCTTTCTTTATGAATTAACAAAAGCAGATTATTCTACTTTTTTATTTCCATTAGTGCCGACTTCGACCTTTTCACCGTTTTTCGCCATCTGATCGCGGAAAAGATTAAGAAGCAGCAGCGTACCGATGCCGCCGCCGCCTTCGTTGCCGCCGCCCGAAGCCAGAATGTCGGGCGTGATGCGGACTCCTTTTTCGCCGATGACCTTCAAAGTTTCGACGAGTGCAACGCCGTTGGCACCGAGCGCGGCGACCTGTTCTTTATAGGCGACGCCCTGCGCTTCGCCCATCAGGCGAACTTTTTCGGCTTCGGATTTACCCGTTTCCGAAATGTAATAGGCTTCGCCGTCGGCTTCGCGTTTGCGTTGTTCGGAGCGTTTCGCGGAGATTTCGACGCCGACCGTTGCTTCCATCAGGCTGCGCTGATTGTCGGCTTGCGAACTGGTTTTTTCGAGTTCGATACGTTTGATCTCGGCTTCGCGCTGGGCGTTGAACATCGATTGCTTCTGTTCCGCTAAAATCTTTTCGGTCTGCGTTTTCATCAACTCTTCGGGCAGTTTAATGTGACAGATCAAAACATTAACGACATCGACGTGATATTTCAACAAGTGCATCCTGACGCGGGCTTCGGCGCGTTCCTGTTCTTCGTGACGATTTTGCAGATAAGCCATCGCCGAAGATTCGCTCGCTTGATTGCGAAAGATCGAGTCGATCAACGGGTGCATCACGTTTTGGACAAGTTTTTCGGTGCTGCCGATCTTCGCGACCATAAACGGCGCGTCTTCGGGTTTGACGCGGAAGACGACGCGAACTTCGAGCTGCATCGTAAAACCGTCTTTAGAAATCACCGAAAATGGGTCAAACGAATTACCGACCTCTTCCGCCGTCCATTCGACCGTCATATTCGTCGTTGGAATGATGATCGGCGTCGTTGCCAGCGTGTTGACGTAATATCTGCCGGGACCGACGACCGTTTCCTGAATGCCGCGATAGCCTTCCGGCACAACGTAGGCTTCGTGCGCGCCGCTGTCTAATCTTTTGTCCGCCGGATCGCTTGTCAGTTCGGCTTTGATCTGTTCGATCGAAAGATTGTCGCCGTCAACTTTATCGAGTTTTTCCGCTGCGATCGAAACCTGTTCTTCTTCTTCGCGTTCGAGCCGTTCGCGGATCTTGTCCGCCATCGCGCGGCGAATTTCTTCGCCCGGATCTTTGCCGACGTTGGAAACGATAACGGCTACCTCGCCGGGTTTGACTTCCTTCGCCGATTCCATAATCACTTTGAACATCAACGGATTGACGTAATAAGTGCCGGGCAGCAAAATATCTTTCTGCGGTCCGCGCTGTCCGCCGCCGGTAATAAAGGCGTTGGGATCCTGAAAATTATCGTGTCCGGTCGCGGCTTGCGCGACATAATCGCGCGGATCAAGCTGAGCGCCGTCAAGTGCTTCGACTAATCCGATTTGATTTTCCGAAATGACCGTCGCGTCAAACATTCGGACGGTAAAGAGTCCGGGCTTGATGTCGTTCGGGTCATCGATCGAAACCGATTGCGTGTGAATGCGATAGGTGCCGGGCGTCAGCGTTTCGACCTGCGGACCTTTCTGCCCGCCGTTATAGACGAAACTTTCCGCGTCCTGAAAGTTTTTGTGACCTTTGATCGCGCTGCCGTGCAATCTGCCCGGTTCAAGCTGGGCGCCGTCGGCAGAAGTCATAACGCCGATCTTTCCGGGCGGAACCATCGTCGTTTTGGCAATCGAAACATTAAATAGATACGGGTGAATCGCCCATTTTCCGGGCGGCAGCGTGCGCAGCTGAATACCTTTGACGCCGCCTTGTTTGATAAAAGCGATCGGATCTTGAAAGTTGTTATGCGCGTTTTGGGCTTTATCCGGCGCGAAATTGCTGCCCATCGGCATCGGTTCGCCGTCGATCGCTTCGATAATGCCAAGCTCATCGGCGCCGATCTCGACGAGCGGAACTTTTTGGATCACACGCTCGATCGGATAAAAAACCAAATGCAGTCCGGGTTTTAAGACTTCGGCTTGAATGCCGATCTCGCCGTCGGTTGCGACCACGCGACCTTGCGGCATTTTCGTTCCCCAGTAACGGCGTTCTTTAATTCCGACTTCGGTCGCGCCGATATTGACCAAAAAACGTGTCACGATATACCAGATGATGCCGAGCGATACAAGACCGACACCGATCACAAAGACTAGAAAAATTGAATTCTGATTCATTTTGATTTCCTCAAGAAAAATTCACAGAGGTTGAAAGATACCGAAAATTAAGTGCTTCGCCTAAAAGACTTTATCTTTTCACGCTCCTTTTAACTATTTTCCTCTGACCGCAGGCGCAGTTTTTCGATTTCTTCTTTTAACCAAAAACCGACGCCCGAAGTTCTTTCCTGTTGGGGAAGAGTGCGGAAATGGCTGTCCAACAAATCAGCCAAATCACGTGCCGTTAAATTTTCTATCCGGTTTTCCCGCCAAAGTTTTATGACATTTTCCGAAATTTCGCTAAATGTTTTTGCACTTTGGCTTTGTGAAGCCAGAAAAAGTAATTCGATCGTTCTTTTTCGGTCAGGCGAAACGCGCCAAACTTTTTCAAAATCAGTAGTTTTTCGGGTTTTATCAGCTAAAATTCGCCGCGCTTCGTCCGCTGCCTGTGTTTTGCGCCGCGCGCTTTCTTCGCGTTCAAACGCCCGCATTTCATCTTCGGTCGGCTCAAACAGCGGACGAAAATGTTCGGCGGAAATAGTTTTCGGCGGATTTTTTTCTAAAGGAAGGAAATTTCGCCGCTTGGCAGAAATTGCCAACACAGCGACAGCCGATAAAACGACCAAGATTGTAAAAAGGAAGAGCATTTTTGCCCAAGCAAGCGCGTCGGATTTTACTAAAACCATCTTCCAAGCGTTGCCCTCGTAATTAAATTATACGCCGAATCTTGCAAATGGGTTTAAATTTCGTTGAATAATTGATGCAGCTTGTTAAGCTGCCGATAATTATTCAAAAATACGCCTTATTTTATGAGAAACCGCGCCCAAAATTGTGAAATTCGACAAAAACGGATGAAAATCGACAAAAAAGAATGGAAATTTAGATCTAAATTTCTTCAATGACGGATTCGCCGCGCGAATTATCTTTTGAGGTCCATTGCCACGTTTCGTAAAGACGAATTTTGCCGTCGGCTAAAATTTCGGGTTTTGAAACGCATTTTCCCGTCATCAATTCGCCCTCGGCGTTCAAATGCTGATAACGCATTTCGAGCGAATCATCGGCGGAAACCTTGGCGATCAAGTTGCCGAACACGATCTCGCCGCCCGAATATTCCGCCCAAACGAGATTTTCTTTTTGATGATAATAAAAGAGCGTTTCGCTTGAAACTTCGCCGGTTTCAGAGTTCCGGACGGATCTGAAAACGCGTTTGTTGTAATTAATCATACTCATTTTATTTAACGCAGAAGCGCCAAGACGCAAAGCCGCGAGAGATGAGCTAAAAAAGCTTTGCGCCTCTGCATCTTGGCGTTGAAAATCATTCTTCGTCAAAATCACGCGAAGCGATCTCGCGCATTTTGTTGCTCACGAGATCGTAGGAAAAACCTTGCCGCAAGAGATGATCGTAGAATTTTTTCGCGTCTTCACGCGTTTCGGGTTTTCCTTTTAAACGAATTCTTTTAGTAATCGCGCGTTCGATAATTTCGTCTTCGGGCGTTTCTTCGAAGGCTTTTTCGAGCGCTTCTTCGACGGTTTCCTTGTCGAGTTTTTTATTTGCCAATTTCATTTTCAAAACGCGTTTGCCGACCGGTTTTTGGCGAATCTGCGAAGCGGCAAAGCTCTTGGCAAACTGCGCGTCGTTGAGATAATTGTATTCCTTGAGTTTTTCGATCACGCTGTCAACGATTTCCGCGTTTGTCCATTCTTTTTCAAGCAAACGCGCCCGTAGCTCCTTGATCGAGCGCGGCTTGTAAGTGAGCAGATTAACGGCGCGGTCAAATGTCTTTTGGCGCGCTTTTTCGGCGTCTTTGATGATGCGTTCCTTGTCTTCTTTGAGTTCTAATCGTTTGCGCCACATATAATTTATCCCGATCTTTTTGATAAATTTTAGCTTTTTAATTTGCAAATCCGAAATCCAAAATCCACAATCCCAAATATGCTTGACGGAATTTTGATCATCGACAAACCCGCCGGAATCACTTCGCACGACGTCGTCGCGCGGTGCCGCCGGATCCTCCGCACGAAACGCATCGGACACACCGGCACGCTCGACCCGTTTGCGACCGGCACAATGGTCATCCTTGTCGGCAAAGCGACGCGGCTCGCCCAATTTCTAGACAAGGACGCGAAAAGCTACGAAGCGGTCGTCAGATTCGGTTTTGAAACGACCACC
>JBBQOA010000285.1:0-6113 GCA_038330465.1 Pyrinomonadales bacterium | reverse complement strand
CCGGGCATCGAAAACGGCGACCCGGACCGCACCGACACAAGCAGCGGATCTTCGGCAGCACCGAACCGCTTGCCGGCTTTGGCTTCGACGGCGGAAAGTTGTTCGCGCACCTGCCGCCACATATCGGCGGGAAAAATCTTTTCGCCTTCGTGATAGGCTTTGCAGCAATCGGTCGTGAGAATGAATCCGGACGGCACGGGAAACCCGAGATTCGTCATATTGGCGAGCGCCGAGCCTTTTCCGCCGAGCAGATATTTTCCCTCGGTTGTATTGGGATTCTCACATTCTTCGAAAAGAAAGCTCCACGTTTTTTCCGACATCTTTTGTTTTGATTGCATAATTTTTGCTCCTTTGACAGATAAAAGTAAAATTCTTTTTATTTAAAAATTTCCGGTTTCCGACTATTCATAACCGCAAACCGAATGCCACGGACAAATACTGAAAATAAAGAGCTTTGGAAGGATCGACACTCCCGCAAGCGCGAAAAATTACACGCTTGCAGGTTAAATTCCCGCAAGCGTGTAATTTTTTAAGGGCGCGGATTCGACCGATTTTCCGGCGATCTTCTTTGCTCAAATCAATCGTTTTCCGCTTGAGCTGAGAATTTCTGCGTTCTTTTTCAGCCAAACATTCCCGAAACTTCTGGACATTGACCTGTATCTTGTGTTATACATTGTTTCACGGTTGTAACACGGTTTATTAAGTTTGTTTAAGTATTTTCTTTCGCTTGGTTGAATTTATGCAATGCAAGGTTTCGGAGATTATTGTTCCTGATTTTTCGCGGAAATTGTCGCGCCCGCTTTTTGCTTCGCGGGTTTCGGCGGGATTCGGCTCGCCTGCCGAAAACTATATCGAAGGCAGAATCGACTTTAACCGCGACCTTATCAGAAACAAACTATCAACCTATTATATTCGCGTGATGGGCGATTCGATGGAGCCGCTGATCTTCGGCGGCGAGCTGCTCGTCGTCGATCGGATGCACCAAACGAAAGATAAAGATATTGTCGTCGCCAGGCTCGGCGACGATCTCTGCGTCAAACGTCTGCGAATGTTTCCGCACGGCGCGATCTGGCTTTTCTCTGAAAACATCAATTACCGCCCGATCGAAATTACCATCGAAATTGATTTCGAGATCTGGGGAAAAGTTCTGCATTCGATCAAATCTTTCAAATAAATATCAGCGAAAAATGATTGCTCTGGTTGATGTCAATAATTTCTATGTTTCGTGCGAAAGAGTTTTTGCGCCCGAACTTCGGCAGCGTCCGGTCGTCGTCCTCTCGAATAACGACGGCTGCGTGATCGCCCGTTCCAATGAAGCGAAAGCCCTCGGCATCACAATGGGTAAACCGTATTTTCAAATCGAATATCTGGTTGAAAAAGAAAATCTGGTCGTCTTTTCATCAAATTACACGCTTTACGGCGATATGAGCTCGCGCGTGATGGAAGCGCTGCAAATGTTCTCGCCCGCCATGGAAATTTATTCGATCGACGAAGCCTTTCTCGATCTGCAAATTGAAAGCGAAGAAAAACTTGCATTTCAGACGATTTTCGACAAAGCACATTTTATCAAACAAAAAATTTATCAATGGACGGGTTTGCCCGTTTCGGTCGGCATCGCGTCGAACAAAACGCTCGCCAAACTCGCCAACCGCGTCGCCAAGAAAAACGCGATCGGCGTCTTTGAAATGACGAATGAGAATTTGATCGATGAAGTTTTGCGCGAAATGCCGGTCGCCGATGTTTGGGGCATCGGTTATCGTTCGAGTTTAAAGCTCCGCGCGCTCGGCATCGAAAATGCTTTTCAGCTCAAAAATCTCGACCGCCGCCACGCGCGTAAACTTCTGACTGTCGCCGGCGCACGGATCGTCGAAGAATTGAACGGCGCAAATTGTCTGCCGCTCGAACTCGTTCCGCCGCCGAAGAAAAATATCTGTTGTTCGCGGTCATTCGGCACCTTGGTCGAATCCTTTGATGAACTCAAAGAAGCGCTTGAATGTTATCTGACAACTGCCGGAATCAAAATGCGGAAAGGCGATCTGACGGCGCGCGCCGTGACCGTTTTTCTGTCAACCAATAGTTTGGCGAAAACCGAACAATACAGCAATTCGATCACGATCGAGCTCGCGAACGCGACCAATTCAACGCGCGAATTGCGCGATTGGACGCACAAAGGCTTAAAACAGATCTTCAAAAAAGGCTACAAATACAAAAAAGTCGGCGTCATTCTGCAAGGACTTCAGCCCGAACGGGCGGAAACCATCCGGCTCTACGGCGAACAGACCTACAAAAAAGATAAACGATTGATGAAAGCGCTGGATGCGATCACGCAAAAATTCGGTAAAGAGACCATTCGTTTCGGAATCGCCTGCAAGACAAACAATTGGCAGATGAAGGCGGAAATGAAATCAAACCGATACACGACTTGCTTGAACGAAGTCTTGCAGATCGCCTGAAAGTCCGTTTTTGTTGGCGCGCCTGTTGACCTATTTACCGGTCGGCTTGATCAAAACGGCATCGTTCAGTTGTTTGCCGCGAATAACGGCGACGGACGCAGCGACATCGCGGTTTTCCGTCCGAGCGATGGCAACTGGTATGTTCTGCGATCATCGAACGAAGCATTCGCAGCCGTTCATTTCGGGCAAACGAGCGACAAACCTGTGCCGGCGGCATTTATTCCCGAAAACCATACAAATTCACCGATCACGCGAAAATTAACTTGTTTTATAATGTTTGGGTCTTTGCCTCTTTGCGAGAAATTATTTCTCGCAAAGATATTCGATACCGCGAAAAATCGCTCCCGCAAAGTCGCCAACTCGCAAAGAAAAAAACGGAGTAGCATGACGACAAAAATCAACGGGCTCGCCGCCTGTTTTATGTTTTAAATCGAATTTTCAATCGCGTAACTTTTTCATTTGTGATCACAACAGATAAATTATTTTTGCACTTTTTGCGATCTTCACAACAATTATTGCAATAATTGTTGAAGTAACCTTAAAAAAATATTATGTTTAGACAAAGACTTACTTGGTGTCTTTTGACACCGATTTTCAAGCCTGTTGAAAAAAAACTAATTCATAAAGGAATCAAAACAATTGAAACCGACAGATATCAAAGACCCTGAGTATTTTCATAAAGTGGTTGACTGCCAATATGCGTGTCCGGCGCATACTCCCGTTCCCGAATATATCCGGCTGATCGCCGAGGGAAAATATACGGAAGCGTATATGATCAACTGGGATTCAAATGTCTTTCCGGGCATTTTGGGACGCACCTGCGATCGTCCGTGCGAACCGGCGTGCCGGCGCGGACGCATCGAACAGGAACCGGTCGCGATCTGCCGTCTGAAACGCGTTGCCGCCGACAACAAAGGCGACGTCAAAAGCCTGATGCCGCAAGGACCGTTTGCGCCGAACGGTAAACGGGTTGCGCTGATCGGCGCGGGCCCCGCGTCTTTAACGGTCGCGCGCGACCTTGCGCCGCTCGGTTACGAAATCCATCTTTTTGATGAGCAGATCAAGGGCGGCGGTTTTATGGTCAGCCAGATTCCGTCGTTCCGTCTGCCGGTCACGGTGCTCGATGAAGAGGTCAATTACATTCTCGATCTCGGCATTCACACGCATTTCAAACATTATGTTTCGAGTTTGAAGGAAGTGCTCGAAAAAGATTACGACGCCGTTTTCATCGGAACGGGCGCGCCGCGCGGCAAGGATTTGCCAAAGCTCGCCGGACGCTGGGAAGCCGAAAAAAATATTCACATCGGAATTAACTGGCTCGCGAGCGTCGCCTTTGAACATACCGAATCGGTCGGTAAAAAAGTTCTCGTGATCGGCGGCGGAAATACGGCGATGGATTGCTGCCGAACGTCGCGAAGAATCGGCGGCGAAGATGTCAAGGTCGTCGTCCGTTCGCCCTTTGCCGAGATGAAAGCGTCGCCGTGGGAAAAAGAAGACGCCCAGCACGAAGACATTCCGATAATCGACAATCACGTTCCGAAAGCGTTTATCACCGAAGACGGCGCGCTTAAAGGAATGACCTTTGAAAAGGTCGCAGCGGTTTACGATGAAAACGGCAAACGGCGGCTTGTCCCGACCGGCGAACCGGAAGTTTTCTTTGAAGCCGACGACATCATTTTGGCGATCGGTCAGGACAACGCGTTTCCGTGGATCGAGCGCGATATCGGCATCGAATTCGGCGAATGGGAAATGCCGGTCGTCGATAAAGTGACTTTTCAAACGACGCACCCGAAGGTTTTCATCGGCGGCGACGCCGCGTTCGGACCCGAAAACGTCATCACGGCGGTCGCCCACGGTCATCAGGCGGCGGTTTCGATCCATCGTTTGTGCAATGGCGAAGACGTTCGTGACCGGCTTGATCCGATGGTCAATCTGCGCAGCCAGAAAATGGGCATTCACGAATGGGCGTACGACAGCGAAGTCGCGCCCGACCCGCGCTACATCGTGCCGCAAGCCGATAAATCGATCACGCTCAAAAACCGTAAACAGGAAGTCGAGCTCGGGTTTGATATCCTGACCGGATTCAAAGAAGCCGAACGCTGTTTGAACTGCGACGTCCAGACGGTTTTCGTCGAGAAGAAATGTATCGAATGCGACGCCTGCGTCGATGTTTGCCCGACCGCCTGCATCACGTTCACGAAAAACGAAGAAGAACCCGAACTGCGCCAGCATTTAAAAGTTCCGGCGCTCAATTTAACGCAGGACTTATACGTTTCCGACGCATTGCCGACAAAGCGTGTGATGGTCAAAGACGAAGACGTCTGCCTGCATTGCGGTTTATGCGCCGAACGCTGCCCGACCGCCGCGTGGGATATGCAGAAGTTTTTCTACAACGTCACAAAAACTTATACGGGTTGTGGAAAATAATTCTTTCGAGCAAAAGGTTCGCAGTATTGACTGGGGGAAATATTTAGCCCCCGAATATTACGACCCAAATAAAATGGATTTTTATCCAGACAAGATTGTTGATGTTTTAATTGAACTAAGTCAGATCAATGAATCAAATACTAAGCCCGGATTTTTGAGTGAAGTTCGGTATGCATTAGGAAATGATCATCGAGGAACTTATTATCCGGCAGCTTTAGAGGCTGTTGATCTAATTGTTGACATTGAAAAAAATTCTGATAATGAAAATGCCCGGAGAGCCGCCAATTGCATTCTAAGTGATTTGTATTATTTTCAATTGGAAATGGGCGGCAACGAGGGAAATGGCGGCGATCAGATTTTATACGATGCAATTAACGATTCAATCAAAGAAAAGTTAAAACCATATTCGGATGAAGAATTTGAAAAACGATTAAATGGTATTTAATTTTCAGCCCGTGAAACGGGCAACAGCATAAAGCCCGGCGTGAAACGCCGGGTAACGAAATGGGAAAAACGCGCAAGCCCGTGAAAACGGGCGACAAATTTTGAAATTGATAAACTGTCGCTGTCTTCGACAGCTTTGATAATTTGTTTTGCGATAACCTCGCGCTCGCGCACGGGGCTTTATGCTGTTGCCCGTTTCACGGGCTGAAATCTAAATGTCCTAGATAATTGAAAAAATGTCCCAATCATACACAAACTTGATTTATCACATTGTTTTTTCGACGAAAAATCGTCAGCCTGTGATAATCGAAAATGTGAAAACGAGATTGTATGAATATATCGGCGGCACGATTCGCGGAGTTGGCGGAATTGCTTTGGCGATCAACGGGATGGAAGATCATATTCACGTTTTGGCGAAACTTCGCGCCGACAAAACCGTATCCGCTGTTTTGCGCGATTTGAAAGCGAATTCTTCGGGCTGGATGCACAAAGTTTTTCCCGAATTAAAAGATTTTTCGTGGCAAAATGGTTACGGCGCGTTCACCGTTAGCGCGTCGCAGAGCGAAAAGGTCAAGCAATATATCGCCGATCAGGAAAAACATCATCAAAAGCGTTCGTTTCGTGATGAATTTATTGCATTATTGAAGGCGAATGAAATTGATTTTGATGAAAAATATTTGAATTTTTGAATGGATGAATGACGCAGAAGAACATCAGCACGCAAAGCGTGCGACAGCATAAAGCCCCGTGCGCGAGCGCGGCGGGATAATCGAAGATAGCGACAGCCGT
>JBBQOA010000284.1:0-6121 GCA_038330465.1 Pyrinomonadales bacterium | reverse complement strand
GGGCGGCTCGGGCTCGTAATTAATGCACTGCTCGCCCGGCTCGACGCTTCGTTTGAGCAGCAAAGGCGTTTTATGGCGGACGCTTCGCACGAACTGCGGACGCCGCTCGCGATCGTGCGCGGCGAATCGGAAGTCGCGCTTTCAAAAAACAACCGCGCGTCGAAAGATTACCGCGAATCGCTTGCGATCGTACACGACGAAAGCAAGCGTTTGACGCGGATCGTCGAAGACCTTTTCACGCTCGCGCGTGCCGATGCGGGACAGTTTCAAACTAATTTCACGCAAATTTATCTTGACGAAATTCTCGCCGATTGCGTTCACTCCGTGCGTGTTTTGGCGGAAAAACAAGATCTTTCGATCGAGTTTGAAGCCGATCAGGAAATGCCTTTTCAAGGCGACGAACAGCTTCTTCATCGAATGTTTTTGAATCTGCTCGACAACGCCGTCAAATACAACCGCAAAGGCGGCGCGATAAAGATCGAAACGCAAAAAAACGAAGCCGATTACCGGATCACGTTTTCCGACACCGGCATCGGCATTTCAACCAAGGAACAGCCGAAAATTTTCGAGCGATTCTATCGCGCCGACCTTGCACGAAGCCGCGCCGAACAAACCGAAACGAGCGGCGCGGGTTTGGGTTTGGCAATTGCCGATTGGATCGCCGGACTTCACGACGGGAAAATCGAACTCGTTTCTTCCGACGAAACGGGAAGCGTTTTTGCCGTTAATTTCAAAATTCAAAAATAGATTTTCTTGTTAATCTTGTGTTCATTTTCGATGTTGTAAGCTGAAATTCAAATTTGATTTATCAGGAGAGAAAATTATGAAAAAAACAGCAGTATTTTTATTGGTCGCGATATTCGGTTTCGGAACTTTGGTTGCCGAAGCGCAAGCGAAAAAAATCGGTATGAAACGCGCTAAAGAAATCGCGATGAAGCAAGCAACGGGCAAAATCAAAAGCTCGGAACTCGAAAAAGAAAAGGGAAAATGGATCTATTCGTTTGACATTCGCAACGCGAAAGGCACAATTACGGAAGTAAATATTGATGCTTACAGCGGCAAAGTGATCAGCGTCGAAGAAGAAAACGCGCAGAAGGAAGCCGCCGAAAAGCGGGCAGAGAAAAAGAAAAACTAAGCGCCGGACCAAAAGTAATGATGAAAGCTTTTGTATTCGCACAGCGTTCACGATTTATCGTGAGCGCTGTGCGAATACAAAATTGCACGACACTTTTGCTCACTTGCTTAGCAATGTTTGAGGTTTGATTTGGCAAACGGAAAATTATTTTTCATTTGGATAATTTTAATTTTGGCGATTCGCGTTTTCCCGCAAACCGAATCGCCGAAAGTTGTTTCCGTCAGTAAGATCACGGACGAAACGCGCACCAATGTTGACGGCGCAAAACCTTTGACGCTTGCCGAAGCGGTCGATCTGGCGCTCAAACAAGCGTCGAATTACAAGTCGGCGCAAATCGGCGAACAAATTGCGGCAGAAGATATCCGGCAGGCGAAAGCCTCGTTTTATCCGAAAGTTTCGGTTCAGCCGAATTTGATCTACACGTCGCCGTCGTTTTCAAAACCGACCGGCGCTAATCAGCGTCCGCCGTCTTTTTTAGGCGCGAACGCGCTCACGGAATTTCAGGGTTTGATCAATGCGGCGGGCGAAATCGACATTTCGGGAAAGCTGAAAGCGACGCTCGAACGAAGCCGCGCGTTGCTTGAATCGGCGCGGGCGGGCAGCGAGATCGCGCGGCGCGAGCTGATTCAAGCGGTCGGCGACGCCTATTACAATCTCGCGCTCGCGACGACGAAAAGGCGCGGCGCGGAGCTGAATCTGCAAACGGCGACGGAATTTGAAGCGAACGTTAAATTACAGCTTGGCGCCGGCGAGGTCGCGCCGGTCGATCAGGTCAGAGCGCGGCTGCAAACTTCGCAAAGACGCGACGAACTGATTCAGGCGCAGACGGATGAAACCGTTTCGGCGGATGCTTTGAAGTTTCTGGTCGGGTTTGATTTTAATGTTCCCGTGGCGGCTGAAGATTTGCTTTTGCAATTGCCGCAGGATGATGAGATCGCGCGTTATACCGAAACGGCGATTGCCGCGCGTCCCGAATTTGCCCAATTTGAAGCGGACAAAAAAGCATCGGAGCAGGACGTGAAGATCGCGCAGGCAGAGCGCAAACCGCAACTCAATTATTCGGTCAGCGGCGGTTTTATTTCCGATTCGCTGCGCCCGAACCGCGTCGGGAATTCGGCGGGCGGGCAGGCTTCGGTCGGTGTCTCGATCCCGCTTTTTGACCGCGGCGCGAGCCGTTCGCGCGAAACGCAGGCGAAACTGAAATTGCAGCAAACGGAAAACAACAAAATTTTGGCGGAACGCGAGTTTGTCCGGCAATTTTTCACGGCGCGGACGCAAGCCGTTGCTGCCGCTTCGCGGATCAAACAGCTCGGCGCAAGCATCACCGACGCCGAGATAAATCTGTCGGCGTCGCTCGCGCGGTATCGCGCCGGTGAAGCTTCGATCGTTGAAGTGACCGACGCGCAAAATTTGCTGATTGCCCAGCGGCAAACGCTTTATCAGGCGGTTTTCGAGTATCAAACGGCGCGCGCCAGACTTTTGCGGGCGATCGGGAAATAAGATTTTGGATGTTGGATTTTAGATTTTGGATTGGTTGGAATAAGCGTGGAAAATTTGGATAAAAAAGAATCTGAAGAAATGGTCGCAAACGCTGAAATTTCAGAGCCTGAAAACGAAGAAATTTCAGCGGCGGAAAGCGCCGAAAACGAAGTGTCGCCGCGCCGCAAATTTTTTGTCGCGCTTGGCATTGTCTTGTTTGTTTTTGCTTTGGTCGGCGTTTATTTTTATCTCGAACGCAATCGATTGGCGGTCGAACCAGCCGCCGACACAAAAGAAGAAACGGTTGTCAGCGTGAAGGCTGAAAAAGCGGAAAAGCAGTCGATCGCGCGGGAATTTACAGCGATCGGAACGGTCGCGCCCGCCGAACAATCAACCGTCGCGGCAAGTATTTCGGCGCAGATCAAACAGATGCGTCTGCTCAAAAATCAATATGTCAAAGAGGGCGACGTGCTCGCCGTTCTCGCTTCGCAAGATTTAGAGGCGCAGCTGACGGAAGCGAAAGCCGCACTCGGCGAAGCCCGTTTAAATCTCGAAACGCTGCAAAAAGTGACGATCCCGCAATCGCGAGCGCAGACGGAAAAAGATCTTTCAGACGCGAATGCCAATGCCGACAATGCCCGCGCAATCTATGAACGGCGCAAGGATCTCTTTGATAAAGGCGGAATTTCGCTCAAGGAACTGGAAGCCTCGAAACTTGCCTGGCAGAACGCCGAAAATACTTTGCGGCTTGCCGAAGCGAATTCGAAACTGAATACTTCCGCCGTCAATCCAAACGCCCGCGCGCTCGCCGAAAACAAGATCAGACAAGCTCAGGAAAGAATCAATACGATCAAAACACAAACAAATCTGGCGGAAGTTCGTGCGCCGATTTCCGGTATTGTCACCGACCAATTTCAATTCGAAGGCGAATTTGCCTCGCAGGGCGCGCGGCTTTTGACACTCGCCGACAGCGGCGCGGTCATCATCAAAGCGAATTTTGCCGACACGGTCGTCGCCGGTTTGCGGACGGGCGACGCGGTGACGATTTTTTTGCCGTCCGCGCCCGACGAACGAATGGCGGGAAAAGTCACGCTGATCAGCCGTTCGGCGGACCCACAAAACCGGACGGTCGAGGTTTGGGCAAATTTTGAGAACGGTCGCGGAATGCTGCGCACCGGCGATTCGGTGCAGTTCGTGATTTCCGCGAAACCCGTCAATGACGCGGTTGTCGTGCCGGTTTCCGCCGTCACGCTCGACGCTTCGAATTCCGACGAAGGCACGGTCATGACAGTTGACGATGCGTCAATCGCACACGAAACAAAAGTCAAGGTCGGCATCAAACAAGGCGATAAAATTCAAATCACGGAAGGCTTAGATGGCGGCGAAACCGTTGTCACCGAAGGCAATTACGCGCTGCCCGACGCCACCAAGGTCGAGATTGCGAAAGATCAAGAATGAGAAATGGATAACGATGGATAACGGATAACGGATAATGGATAATGGATAATAAATAAACTTGCTCCGGTATCATTCGTTCAAAATTTCAACGCAAATGCTGTAAAAATTATCCATTATCCATTATCCATTATCCGTTATGTAAATTATGAACATCGCCCGCACAATTTCAGAACAAAAACGCGCCGTGTTGGTCGTGATCGGGCTTTTGTGTCTTTTAGGACTTTACGCGGCTTGGCAATTGCCGACCGCAATTTTTCCGAATACGGATTTTCCGCGCATTATCATCACGGTTGACAACGGCGAAGTTCCCGCCGACCAGATGCTCGTTTCGATAACACGTCCGATTGAAGAAGCAATGAACGGAATTCCGGGCATCAAACGCATCAAATCAACGACGGCGCGCGGTTCGGCGGAGGTGAATTTGTTTTTTGACTGGTCGGTTGATCCGAAGGAATCTCTCGGACTTGTGCAGGCGCGTCTGCCGCAAGTTGCGCTGCCGTCGACAGCGCAAATCAAGCGCGTTGACCGTCTGACTTTTGCCGTGTTTCCGGTCGTTGGTTACAGTTTGATTTCCGATAAACGCGACACGACCGTGTTGCGTGACATCGCCGCTTACACGATTCGCCCGCGGCTTGCACGGCTTGCGGGAGTCGGCGAAGTCAATGTGCAGGGCGGCAAAGTGCGCGAATTTCATATCGAAATAAACGCGGAAAAACTCGCGGCGCGCAATATTACGATTCAGCAAATTTCCGATGCCATAAAAAACGCCAACATCGTCGCTTCGCCCGGTTTGATTGAAGAAAATCATCAACTCGAACTCGCGCTCGTGAGCGGTCAGGCGACCTCGCCCGACGAACTCAATTCAATCGTCGTTGCTACTGTGGGCGGCGCAAATGTGCTGGTTTCCGACATCGCCACGGTGCGCGAAGGAACCGAGCCGAATTACACGATCATCACGGCGGACGGACAAGAATCCGTTTTGATAAATGTCCTGCGCCAACCCGACGCGAACACCGTAACCGTTACGGATGAAGTCAAAACTGAACTCGCCGACATCGAAAAAACTTTACCGAAAGACATTCGTATCGCGCCGTATTACGATCAATCTCTGCTGGTCCGCGATTCGATGAATTCCGTCAGAGACGCGATAATTTTGGGTTTGATCTTGTCGGTCGTCATTCTCTTCGCTTTTTTGCGAAATATCGGCACGACTTTGGTAGCAATTCTGGTGATTCCCGTGACGATTCTGGTAACTTTTCTGGCGATGTATCTCGTCGGGTTGTCGCTTGATTTGATGACGCTTGGCGGTGTCGCGGCGGCGATCGGTTTGGTGATTGACGACGCGATTGTCGTCGTCGAAAATATTTACACGCATCTGCTGCACGGCGAATCGAGAATCGAAGCCGTGCAGAGAGCGATTTCCGAAATTACGGTGCCGATCATCGGTTCGACCGTGACACCCGTTGTTGTCTTTCTGCCGCTCGCTTTACTGACCGGTGTAACGGGCGTTTTCTTTCGTTCGCTGGCTTTGACAATGGCGGTCGCGCTTTTGACCTCGCTCGTACTGGCTTTGACTTTCACGCCTGTTTTGGCGGAAAAATTCGTTAAGGTCAAAAAGGGAAGCACGGATAATGAAGAAGAATTAGGCAGATTTTTAAGTTTGATCGTTCGACCTTACGAATGGCTTTTGCGCGGTGCGCTGAATAATCGTTGGGTGGTTTTGGTGATTGGCGCGGTTGTTTTGCTTGGTTCGTTGGTTATTTATAAAAATCTCGGCTCGGAATTTTTACCCGCGTTTGACGAAGGCGCGTTTGTGCTTGATTACAAAACGCCGCCGGGCGCGTCGCTCGAAGAAACGGACAGGATTTTGCGCCACGTCGAAGAACTTTTGAAGGACACGCCGGAAGTCGAAAGTTTTTCGCGGCGGACAGGCTCGCAGCTCGGTCTGGCAGGCGTAACCGAACCGAATACGGGCGATTTTGCCGTGAAATTAAAATCCAAACGCGCCCGCTCGACAAAAGCCGTAACCGACGATTTACGCGAACAGGT
>JBBQOA010000283.1:0-6129 GCA_038330465.1 Pyrinomonadales bacterium | reverse complement strand
CGCGGATAAATTACTAAAATAAATCCGCGAAATCGGCGTTAACCCGCGGCTCAAAAATTAGGCTTTCGCCGGTTTTGTTTTCGTATCGATCATTTTCGGGGCAGAAACATCTTCGCCCGTAATTTCGATTTTCCGCGCTTTCGTTTCTTCGCGTTTCGGGAGCTCGACGCGCAACATGCCGTTTGTAAAATCAGCCGTCGCGCCTTCCGCTTTGACCGTCTGCGGTAAAGTGAACGAACGCGTAAAGGCGCCGTACGAGCGTTCGACGCGGTGAAACTGATCGCCGTCGTCCTTTTTCTCGAATTTGCGCTCGCCGCGCAATGTTAAAATGTTGTTTTCAATCGAAACTTCAACATCTTCGCGTTTCATTCCGGGCAATTCGGCTTCGAGCACCAAATTTTCCTTGTTTTCGAAAATATCGACGCTCGGACTCCACGCACCGCTTGTCAAACCTTCTTCGGAACCGCGTGAGAAGTTTGATACAAAAAGACGATTCATTTCATCTTGTAAACCTCTGAGTTCACGAAAAGGATCATATTTAATTATGTTCATAATCATTACTCTCCTATAAAGTTTAGTGGTTTAGACTAACTGTTAGTCTGAAATCATAATAAAACTTGAGTGTTGCGTTGTCAAGTCTCTAAGGAAAATCTTTTAGTTCAGAAAAAAATAGCTTTTTGGGTTTTTCCGTGTGACACTTTGCGCTTTTGTCGGGTATATTTAGCGAGAGCATCTTTCCAAAAACAAAACCTAAACAGTTTCAGACTTTCTTAATGTGACGTTTTAGTTTGGGTTGATTTATAAAAATGAAAATTCTTCGTGAAATTTTTTCGCCCTTAATTGCTATTATTGCGGCATTTATCGTCGGCGGCATCATCGTCTTGCTGATCAAAGACGACCCGCTGCAAACATATGGTTTGCTGATCGGCAATTCGTTCGGTTCGATTCGCGACATCGGTTGGACGCTTTTTTTAGCGACGCCTCTGATCTTTACGGGACTCGCGGTCGCCGTCGCTTTTCGCTGCGGACTTTTTAACATCGGCGCGGAAGGGCAGCTTTACGTTGCGTCGTTTGCGACCGCCTGGGTCGCGATCAAATTCGGCGGCACGGTCGTCGATATTTTCGGTAAACAGGAAGATTGGTCGTGGACGAGTTTGCCGTCTTTTTTGCTTGTTCCGCTCTGTATTTTGACGGCGATCGTCGTCGGCGGTTTGTGGGGCGCGATTCCGGGATATTTACGCGCCAGATTCGGTTCATCGGAAGTTATCAATACGATCATGCTGAATTTTATCGGCATCGCGCTCGTCAGTTATTTTACGCAGTATCATTTCAAGGTGCCGGGCGATCCGATTCTTGAAACCGCGCCGATCGGCAAAGCCGCATATATTCCGCAGCTTCACGAATATCTTTCATTCATCCCGAAAGACGTCCCCCTTAATTTCGCGTTTCTGATCGCGGTTTTGATGTGTTTTGCGGTCTATATTTTTCTTTGGAAAACAAAATGGGGCTATGAACTGCGCGCCGTTGGACAAAACGCTTCGGCGGCGGAATACGGCGGAATTTCGCCGAAAAAACAAATCATCACGGCGATGACGATTTCCGGAGCGCTTGCCGGAATGGTCGCGATCAACGAAGTTCTCGGCAATCGCCATTTGTATTACGACGGATTTTCGGCGGAACTCGGATTTCTCGGGATCGCGGTCGCGCTGCTCGGCAGAAATCATCCGCTCGGCGTTTTTGTCGCGGCGATATTTTTCGCGGGTTTGATGCGCGGTGAGATTTTCGTTGATGCTTTTACGCGCTATGTTTCTAAAGACATCGGCTTGATCCTGCAGGCGATCGCGATTTTGTTTGTGGCTTGTTTGCAGAAATACTCGAAGAAATAAAAATATGTCAGAGCTTTTTACTTTATCCTTAATTTTTTCAGCAATTCGGCTGGCGACTCCGCTAATTTTCGCGGCGCTCGGCGGAATGTTTTCCGAGCGCTCGGGGATTATCAATATCGCGCTCGAAGGTTTGATGCTCGCCGGCGCATTTACGGCGGCGGTCGCGACTTACGAACTCAGCAATCCGTACTTAGGCTTATTGAGCGCCATGGCAGTGGGCGGCATAATGGCTTTGGTTTATGCAATTTCGGTGATCAAATTTGAAGCCGATCAGGTTGTCGCGGGAATGGCGATCAATTTTTTGATGCTCGGACTTCCGCAACTTATCAGCGGTGCTGTTTACGATTCGTCGGGTTCGACGCCGCAGATCGCCAAAGATTATCTCTTGCCTGATTTAGGAACATTTATAGCAAACTCAAATTATTATGTTGTTAGAGGGTTTTTGATCTTACTTACAATTATAGCTTACAAAGTGATTTTTGATTGGCTGAGGCAACGTCCCAAAGCAAGCGGCGGAAACTTTGATAAATTAATTTCTCTGGTTTTGGCAGTATTGGTAGTTTCTCTTTTTACTTTGTTGCTGATTTTTTTCTTTAGCAGTGTTTCGATTGCTTCGATCCTCGCTTTCGCACTCGTTCCGCTGTGTTGGTATGTTTTGTATAAAACGCCGTTCGGTTTGCGGCTGCGCGCGGTCGGTGAAAATCCGGCGGCGGCGGACGCGGCGGGCGTCAATGTCATAAAACTGAGATATGTTGCGGTCGTCTTATCGGGAGTTTTAGCGGCGGCAGGCGGCGCGTATCTTTCCATCGGACAATCTTCGCTTTTTACGCGCGGAATGACGGCGGGGCGCGGATTTATCGCGCTCGCGGCGCTGATCCTCGCCAAATGGAAACCCGTGCCGGTTTTGTTTGCCTGTTTGTTTTTCGGTTTTACCGAGGCTTTGACGATCCCGCTCGGCAATTACAAACTCGCTTCGGGCGAAAATATTCCGGTGCAATTCGTCCAGATCATTCCGTATGTTCTGACGATCATCGTGCTCGCCGGATTTATCGGACTGTCGCGCGCGCCGAAGGCTCTCGGCATTCCGTACAGCAAAGAAAAGTAAAGAATGCGCGGTTTAGTGACTTGCCTCTAATTTTAAGTTTAATAATTGATTGAGCGAAATGCCTTGCTGCATCGCCTCAATCGTGAGTTGACGATGCATATATTCGGGCATTCGCAGGACAAGCCGCCCGCTGAAAGAGCGCTTGCCGAAAGGTTCGGGAATCGGTTCGGCGGATTCTCTTAAATCATTCAAAACAAAACCGACAAGCTCTTTAATTTCGCGCATTGCTTCTTCCTGCGTGTCGCCGTGGGCGGCGAGCGAGGGAAATTCGGCAACGCGGGCGACGAACGCTTCGTCTGCCTCAGACCAACCGACGCTATAAAGATAATGTTCCGCTTTCGGCAAACTTTCTTTTTTGTTTTTAACTTGTTTTTTACTATTCATTTTTTCTTATCTTCTTCAAGTTCCTTTAATTTACGCAAAGCGTTAAGAACCTGTTGCACTTGATAAGGTTTGGCGTTTTTATCTTTTCCTTTCTGCAAGTTGATTCGCGGATCGCCCTGCCAGGGAGTTTTAAATATATGATGACTGCCGCTCACGCGATAGTTTCCAAAAAATTGCTCGCAAATTTTCAAAAGTTGTGAAAAGCGAGTTTGTTTCGCCTCATCTAATTCAGCGATAGCTTCTAAAATATCTTTATTTGACATGGTGTTTGTTCATGAAATAGGGTGATTTTTCAGTAAATTTTATCCGTAATTTACACCAAACGTCTAATGCTGTGCTAAAAGCACATACTTTGTAAAACCTACTTGTTTCTTACTGAAATTACTCTATGTTTCTATACGGAAATATTCAAAAGTTTAATTTATTTGAGTAAAGATTTTAGCAAACTATTAAGTCTGGATGATACTATATCAAGTATCACATTGTAAATAGATATATTTTAATTTCCTTAATCTCTATCTTTTGTGGTAAAAAATAATTCCTTTGATTAAGTTACAAACTTGAATATGAGTTACGAAAAAGCAATTGAAGCGGCGGAGTTTATCCGTTCAAAATATAATAAAGAGATCAAGATCGCGCTCGTTTTGGGCAGCGGTTTGGGCGCGTTTGCCGAAGATTTGGAGAATGCGGTGCGGATTCCTTACGAGGAAATTCCGCATTTTGCGCGTTCGACCGTCGAAGGTCACGCCGGACAGCTCGTGCTCGGTGAAGTCGACGGCATTGCGGTCGCCGTTCAGCAGGGACGTTTTCATTATTATGAAGGCTACGAGATGGAGCAGGTCATTTTTCCAATGCGCGTGTTCGGCTTGCTCGGCATTGAAAGCGTCATTTTGACCAATGCGGCGGGCAGCGTTCGCACGAGTATGAAGCCGGGAAGCTTGATGCTGATCCGCGATCATCTCAATCTGATGGGCGTCAATCCTCTGCGCGGCGCGAACGACGAGCGTTTCGGCGCGCGTTTTCCCGATCTGACGGCGGTTTACGACAAGAAACTTCAGGATATTGCCTACGATGAAGCAAAGATCATTGCCGAATCAATGGTTGAAAAAGGTTTTGAAGATGAAGCGATCCGTTTTATGTGGCGCGGCGTTTACTGCGCGCTTTCGGGTCCGACCTACGAAACGCCGGCGGAAATTCGGATGCTCAGATTATTGGGCGCGAACGCCGTCGGAATGTCAACCGTGCCGGAAGCGATCGCGGCGCGCCATCAGGGGATGAAGGTTTTGGGAATTTCCTGCATCACCAATCTCGCGGCGGGTATGACCGGCGGTTTGATAAATCACGCCGAAGTAATGGAAACGGGCGCGCGCGTGGCAGGTATTTTCAAAGAACTTTTGAGAAGAATCATCACAAAAATTAAATGATAATTGGAATTTGCGGAGGAACAGGCTCGGGGAAAACAACGATCGCGCGGCGGATTATTGAATCGGTCGGGCGCGAGAAGGTGATTCTGGTCGAACAGGATTCGTATTATCGAAACCTCGCGGATATGCCGCTCGATGAACGTCATCAGGCGAATTTCGATCACGTTAATGCGTTTGATAACGGAATGCTCGTCAATCATCTCAAGCGTTTGAAGCAGGGACAATCGATCGAAATGCCGGTTTACGATTACAAGAATCACGTCCGAAGCGAGGAAACAATTTATCTTGAGCCGAAACCCGTGATCGTCGTCGAAGGAATTTTGATCTTTTCCGAAGCGCCGGTTTTGGATCTACTCGATGTTCGGGTTTTTGTCGATACGCCCGACGATATACGGTTTATTCGCCGTCTGCAGCGCGATATCGTCGAGCGCGGGCGGACCGTCGATTCGGTCATCGGGCAATATTTTGCGACCGTCCGCCCGATGCATAACGAATTTGTCGAACCGTCGAAGCGCCACGCCGACATTATTATTCCGGAAGGCGCGAACACCAATATCGGCATCGAATTTATTTGCAGTAAGATCCGCGAAGAACTCTGCGGAAATGTCGAACAGGAAATACTGGTTTAAAAGTGAAAAAATGAAAAAGTGAAAAAGTCGGTCGCCGAGAATACCTGACCGGTTTTCATTTTTTCATTTTTCGCTTTTTCACTTTATTAAGATGGAAAAAACTGAAAAAGAATTAGTTGAAGCGGCAATTGAAGTCCGCGAACGCGCCTACGCGCCGTATTCGAATTTCAAGGTCGGCGCGGCGATCCGAACTAAAGGCGGAAAAATTTACACGGGCTGCAATGTCGAATCGGCAAGCTACGGTTTGACGGTTTGCGCCGAACGCGTCGCGATCTGGAAAGCCGTTTCGGAAGGCGAAAAGGAATTTACGGAGATCGCCGTCGTCGCCGACACCGAAGAACTGACGCCGCCGTGCGGAGTTTGCCGCCAGATAATCTGGGAATTCTGCCACGATATTCCGGTCATCTTTGCCAATCTCAAAGGCAACAGCGAGATCGTTCAAATGAGCGAACTGCTGCCGCGTGCGTTCGATACAAAGTTTTTGAAGTGATATAAAAGATTTGCCGGTTAGCTCTTCTCGGTCGGCAAAAAGTCATTTACCGGCAATGAAACATCGGGAAAAGCGACCAAATTGAACATCTGTCCGGCGCGGTAAGTTTGTTTTGACTGAAAACCGTCGGCACTCGGTTCGCGGTAATCTTCGAGAGCTTTTTCCGGCACATTGAGCACCAAATACTGGCGAATTCCGGCGCGAGCATAAG
>JBBQOA010000282.1:0-6140 GCA_038330465.1 Pyrinomonadales bacterium | reverse complement strand
ATTCTCGGACAGATTTTCGGCGCGGGCTGCGGTTCAAATAATGATATGACATACAGCGGTGCGGCGGCGTGGCTTTCCAATATCCCGAGCTGGGCGCGGGCGAAAGTTTACTTTCACACGACATCGTTCACCGACGTTTGGTATCGATACGATTATTGCAACATCGCGACCGACCCGTTTTTGAGCGATCCCGATGACGGCGTTGTCGAGAAGGCTTACGCACAATTGTCGGGCGCAAACAATCTCGGACATAAAACCGGCTGGTGTCACACGAGCGGGATGCGTGATCCGGCGCAGACGACCGATTCTTCCCGTAACGCTATTATGAATTCAAACGCGGCAAGGTAATTTGCCGTCAAATTTAGAAAGGGATTGGAATGTTTCAGCTAAAACATTCCAATCCCTTTTTTTTTAGAATTCGCGGGCTTTGAGTTTTTCAAACGGTTTGACGAGAACCGATAAACTATCTTGTTCGTTAATTTTAACTTCGATCGTTTTATTATCGACTTTAATGGTTTTTGTGGCTTTACGGTTTTTACTCAAATACAAAATGGTTGTCTCGATCCACTTCTCGCGCTCCGCCCACTGACCGGTCATATTTTTCAAAAAGACGGTAAGGATCGACTTGTTTTTGGCTGATAGCAAAAGGTTTTTTTCAAGTTTGACGGAAAGCGCCATTGTGGTTTCGGAAATGTCCGTTTGTTTGCCGTAAATTTCGAGCGTGACAGATCTATCCGTTGATTTTCCAACCCATTTTTGACTGTCGATCAGTGAAGATTCCTGATTGATTGATAAAACGCCGGTCAAACCTTTGACGGCTTTCTCAAAGCTAACGCCGAGTCCGGTTGTTTGTTTGGCGACGATCTCCATTCCGTCTTCCGATCCAAACCAGATCGCGGCGTAATTTCCGTCGATCGCAATACCGAAGCCGTCGAATGTCGTATCTTTCCAAACATCGAGATTGAGAATCAGATTGTTGTGCATCACGCTTTTTTTCCAAGCATCCAAAGCCAATGTCGGAGTGGCATTGCCGTTCAGATTTCGATACAGATTTTCGTAGCCGTTTCCCTGAAAATTTGTTTTTAGACGCTGCGGAGCTTCAAAGACACAATTCCATGTTTTTTCGTTTGCAATTTCGTACGGACAATTACTCCAGCCGTGTGTGAATGTTTTGACGTTATTGATCAAGTCGAGAAGATGCCGATTTGCCACGAGCGACAGCGATTCCGAAAGTGGAATCGGCGGCTGGTTGTTGGCAGCCCGATAATCATTGATAATTTTATAAAGCTCTTTTTCAGGCGGGCTTATTTCATCACCGGCGCATTTTTTTTCCGTCAAAGCAAGAGTTCCCGGACAATTCGTTTGGGCAAATAATGCCTGCGCAAAAATTAGAAACAGACCAAAACAAAGGAACTTTTTCATATTTCTCTCCGCCTAAAATATTCACAGTTTGGTGTTATGAATTTAATTTAATTTTCCTTTCAAATCAATTAAAAGCTGTGGTGTTGGTCAAAATTTGGAATATGTGTTTAGCTTCGTTTGCCGCATTTCTTTTCAGAAATTAAAGTTCTAGATGATCTGTCTGCCAGCCGACACTTTATAAATCGCTTTAAGATTGTTACAATTCGCAAGGTTTGTGATGTTAGAAAAAATCCTTTCTCTGCCGTTAGAGCAAAAAATCGGACAAATGTTTTTTATCGGTTTGGCGGGCGCTGAATTTGACTTGCCGGCGCGTGAGCTTCTCAAAGAAATTTCACCGGGCGGCATTTGTCTTTTTGCGCGAAACATTCGCGAAGCGTTCCAAACCCGGAAATTGCTTGACGATATTCGTCAACATTCTGAGATCTTACCGTTTTTGAGTCTCGATCAGGAAGGCGGACTGGTCGATCGTCTGCGCCGAGTTGCTGAGCCGATGCCGTCGGTCAATCTTCTGAAATCGACCGAACAGGTGGAAACTTTGGCGAGAATCACGGCGGAAATTGTCAGGATGCTCGGTTTTAATATGAATTTTGCGCCGGTCGTTGACGTTATTGACGATTCACGCGCTAAATTTGTGAACGGTTTATTTTCGCGAACATTCGGTCCTTCAAAAGAGAATGTCTTTGAATTTTCTAATGTTTATCTCGAAACCCTGCAAAAAAACGGTTGTCTTGGAAGTATCAAACATTTTCCGGGACTCGGCGCAACCGAGGTCGATTCGCACGAGGAGCTTCCGCAGGAAAAGATCGAATTTGAAGAATTTAACGCCATCGACCTTTATCCCTACAAAGAATTTTTCAAGCGGCGCGAAGTTCACGCGGTGATGATTGCCCACGCGGCTTTTCCAAATCTTGACTTGCAGGAACGTGACCGAAATGGCAAACTTTTACCGTCTTCATTGAGTTTTAATTTCACCACAAAACTACTTCGTGAACATCTCGGCTTTGACGGTTTAGCATTAACGGACGATTTGGAGATGGGCGCGATTTTAAAAAACTACGGAATCGGCGAAGCGTGCAAAATGGCAATCCGAGCCGGACAAGACCAGCTTTTGATCTGCAACGATCCGAAGGCGATCCGCGAAGGTTATCACGCGGTTTTGGAAGCGGTCAAAACCGGTTCTTTCAAAGAATCGCGGATTAACGAATCTTTGCAGCGGATCAGTGTTGTTAAAAACCTGTTTGAATCGCCACTCGAATTTGATAAAAACCGTCTGGATGAACTTTCAAAGGAGATCGCTGATTTGAAAGAACAATTAATTTAATTTTGGAGGAAAAACCTTGATGCGCTTTTCGGGGCGAACTTTTTTATTTTTTATACTTTTAACCGGTTTGATATTTTCCATTTCCTGTCGCGAACGAAAAACCGATGCAGTGACGATTGCCTTGACCGAAAAATTTTCCGGTCTTGACACATTGAGCAACACCGGCACCGACGCGGCGGCGGATCGCATCCGCACCTTGATTTACAATTCACTGGTCAAGAAAAATGACAAATTTGAATATGTCGGCGAACTCGGCGATTACAAGGTCGGCGACGACAATCTGACCGTCACGTTCACGCTCAAGGACAATATCAAATTTCACAACGGCAAGGTTTTATCAGCGGCGGACGTTAAATATACCTTTGACGCGCTCTTTCAGGCAAACGGTTCAAAAGCCGGGAGTTTTTACGATTCAGTGCCTGACGAAACCGATCCGGAAAAGAAAAAAACGAACAGGGTCGCCCAAATTTCCAGCCTCGAAACGCCTGATGCCAAAACCGTTGTCTTTAAGGTGACCCGTCCCGAACTCGTCAATCAGCTTTTATCAAATTTTGTGACGATCCCGATCATACCCGAAGGGACGATCGAACAGCAAAAAACAGCGCCGATCGGCACCGGCGCGTTCAAATTCGTCAGTTTCGATCAACTGAGCAGTTTTGTCAAATTGGAAGCCTTTCCGGATTATTGGGAGGGCGCGCCGAAAATCGCCAAATTGAATGTCAAGACCGTGCCCGACGCCAACGCTCTGCAAAACGAATTAATGAGCGGCAGCGTCGATATTGCGCCGAACCCGACGATTCTCTCGCCCGACGCCTTAAAGGTGATCGGCGATTCAGCTTCTTTGAAGGTCGAGCGATTTTCAGGTTCGAACATTCAATACATCGGGTTTAATACGCAGGTTTCACCGTTTAATAATGTCAAGGTGCGGCAAGCCATTGCCTACGCGATCAACCGCGAGAAAATTATCAACGAGAATCTTAACGGGCAAGCCAAAATCGCCTATTCGATTCTGCCCGAAGATTCCTGGGCTTACTCGACCGGCACGAAATATTCGTACGATCCGGCAAAAGCCAAACAGCTTCTTCAGGAAGCCGCTTACAAAGGCGAAGTCATAAAATTCAAATATGCGTCGGGAAATCAAGCGGTCAATCAATACGCGCAGGTTATTCAAAGTTCTTTAAAAGATGTCGGATTTAATGTCGAACTTGAAACACTTGAATCGCAAACTTTGCTGGATAGTTTGAAAAATGGTCAATTCCAGATGAACACGAGCATTTGGGTCGGCGGAAATCAAGACCCGATCTTTTATCGCGATCTTTTTGCTTCGACCGATTTTCCCGACAAGAAACTGAACGGACGAAACCGCGCCCGTTATTCAAACCCGGAATTCGACAAGATCATCGATGAAGCCGTCAAAACGACCGACAAAGAAAAAGCCAAAGAGCTCTACGCCAAAGCGCAGCAAATCATCAGTAACGACGTGCCTCTGCTTCCCCTCTGGTATCCGTCGAGTATGGTCATTTCGACCAAACGGATCGGCAACATCAAGATAAATCCGAGCGGCGATTGGAGCTTTGTCAAAGACGTCACGGTTTCAAATTAATTATTTGCATCACTTGACAAATTTATTTCAAAAGGTAAAATTATCATTTGCGATGCGGGAGTAGCTCAGTGGTAGAGCGCGACCTTGCCAAGGTCGAAGTCGCGAGTTCAAGTCTCGTCTCCCGCTCCAAGATATTCGGAAGCGACGCAAGCGGTTAAAACCAATGCGTCGCTTCAATTGCTTGTTACAGATTTCTTTCAAATGATTTTAGATTTCAATCCAAAATCCACAATCTAAAATCCAAAATCAAAAAGGCGGCGTAGCCAAGTGGTAAGGCAGAGGTCTGCAAAACCTTTATTCATCGGTTCAATTCCGATCGCCGCCTCCAATAAACATCGGCATTCCAGTGATTCCACAATTGTTTCAAAATATGTATTGTGTCCATAATTGTGCCTAATCTTTACAACTTAGACAAAATAAACTGATTAAATTTACCAATTATAAGTAGTTTGCACACCCGGTACGACCTTGCCGTCAATTCCGACTCCGATTGAAACCTCCACCGGTATTTTCATTTTAGTTCCCGGAATAAATATGATTGCCGACAATGATGACTTAACTGCCGCGTTCAATTCAGTATTGATTTGCCGACCATCTAATTTAACTCCAACATTCCCCTCTGCGGAAATTTTAAACTTTACTTCCTGGATAGCTCCCCAAAGCGCCTTCTTCTTAATTTCTTCTTCGATCGGTGCCCATTCCGCACCCAATTCGATTGTTCCATCTGACTTGACACTGGCTTTTACGCTAATTGGAGGCTTAGTTCTGAAAATCCCGCCCTCTTTAAAGGTCAACTCGATTTCAATTGCTATTTCTCCCTTTAACACGTCCTTCTTAACCGAACCATCGGCATCTATCCATTGTTCTTTAGCGCCGGAAGGATTCTGCGGGTCGTTATTGGGAACGGGCGGCGTATAGGGCGGCAGTATAATAGAATTGAGATTTACTTCCTTTAGGGAAACAGTTATTTGACCGCCCCAGTTGGTTGAATAGGCAACTCCTCCGATCCATATTTTATCGTTCGGCACACCCATTTGAATCAGTTTGTTCCGCAGGTTACTAAATCGAGTTTGCATTGCGGAACGCTCACTTTTTTCGGTTTCGCTATTCATTTGTGACTCGGTGCTGATATACCCATACACATTGATATTCATCACTTTGGAATAGTCAATTGCCCCGCTTTTGTAGGCACGAGATATCAAAATCAATTTGGCGGATTCCGAGGCATCTGAATCTACTTGATAAATTGTTTCAAAAGTTGACGTTTCTTGTGTTAGCTGGAATGTTGGCGCCATCGTATTTATTTTAACTCCTATTTTAATATTTCCTTATAACAATTGATAAATAATAAAACTTCATATATTTACATACTGATGTAAAACTATCGTTTTATTTTAAATGATCTTAATGTGTTGAAGTACAAAAAATACGGCATTTGCATTATTCTCGAAAATAAATAATTTATTTTTCTTTTTTCTCAATTTAATGGCAATATTTTGAACACTATTTAATGAATAATTCAATTAATTTTGCTCACAAAAATTAGGAGAAAATGTCTAAATTAATTTGAATCTTGAGTTAAAAACAAAGAAGAAATTAGACGCTAATTTTCGCCGATTTAGCGGATTTGCACGGATTATTTTTAGTAATTTTTGGCGTTGTTGCATAAATAGGTCGCGGAAACGATGAAATGGTAAGATTTTTCTACCATGAAAAAAAAAGCCACCTATCGAATCCGCAACTGGAAAGATTATAACCGAAGTTTACGACTGCGCGGAAGTCTGACGTTTTGGG
>JBBQOA010000281.1:0-6161 GCA_038330465.1 Pyrinomonadales bacterium | reverse complement strand
AATTTTTAGCCAATGAAGCGGCGGCGCGCACCTTGCCCGAGCGCGAAAAAGAATTTGAAAAGGCGGCGGCTGAACTCAAGATCTTGACGAAAAATCTCGCCATCGCCGAAAAAGATTTCGCGGCGGCAAGCAAAAATTACGACCGCGAGCGGCACAGCGAAGAAAAGTTTGCGCTCCACGAAGCCGAAAAACGGCTTGCTGAAACGCGGGCGAATCTCGGACATGCCGAACGGCAAAAAGCAAACGCCGCAAGCGAACTGACGCGTTTGGCGGAAGTCCGCAAGGCGATGCAATCTGAGTTTCAGGAAAAAGAACGGCTCGAAAAGATCGCCGAAGCGACCGATTTTATCCGCGAAACCTTGAAAAAGTCGGCGCCGCTCGTCGCGAAAAATTATATTTATTACGTCTCGCTCGAAGCCAATCAGATGTTTCGCGAGATCACCGGAAACGCCGAACGCACGCTTCGATGGACGGAAGATTACGGAATTATGCTCGAAGAAAACGGTTTTGAACGCCCCTTCATCAATCTTTCGGGCGGCGAACAGATGGCGGCGGCTTTGTCCGTTCGTTTAGCTTTGCTCAAACAGCTTTCTGATGTAAGATTAGCGTTTTTCGACGAACCGACGACCAATATGGACGCCGCGCGGCGCGAACGTCTCGCCGAACAAATTTCGCACATTACGGAACGCAAAACCTTCGATCAGCTCTTTGTCATTTCGCACGACGATACGTTCGAGGGCTATGTCGATAATGTCATTTCGGTCGCGGGAAACGGGAATGAATAACAATTCGGGAATAAAAAGATTCATAAAAGGTTTTGGTTTGGGAATTGTACTGTCTTTAATTTTTCAAGCCGTTACGTTTCTTGATTTTTTAGTAATGATGATCGGAAATTTTGACAGTTCAATTATTGCACACCGTTGGTGGGATTTCGGATTTCCATTTTCAATGTCAAGCTCAATGTATGGCATTTTTCCCGGTAATACTGATTTTCTCGGGTTTTCGCTAAATATAATTTTTGCAATTATTTTTAGTTTGTCATTAGGTTTAATATCTAAATATACAAACAGTTTGAGAAATTTGATAAAAAGCAGGTTCTTTATCATTGGATTTTTTATCGGAGTTTGTTTGTTAATTTGTCTGAATTTTCTTTCATATATTCAAAATCATGACGGTTTATGTATGGATTGTATGGAATTTTACGGTTTTCCATTTACATTTGTCGGGCATGGCGGATTTGTCACACATACGGAAATTTCTTGGTATGCGCTGAGCAAAAACATTTTAGTTTTGTTAATTGTCAGTTTTTATGTTGGATTAGTCGTTAGATTTGTTCGAGAACAATTGACGGCGAAAAAATTGAAATAATTGTAGGGGCGACGGACAAGTCACGCGCCCGATGAGCGCAAGCGAAAAAGCGTTTGCATTGAATCGAGATTGAATAAAAACAAGATGCGTTTGCGTTTTTCAAACGCATCGGGCGAGGACAAGCCGTCGCCCTTACAGTTCATAGCGGGCGCTTGACTTGTCCGTCGCCCCTACATTATGCGGGGTCGGGATTTTTAATGATGAAAGACGAATTGGAAAAATGTTTCGAGTTTATTCTCGAACTCGAAAAATTGAAGGGAATTCAGCGCCGGGTCAAACCGCTCGGGCTCGATCGTTACGAAAATTCCGCCGAACACAGCTGGCAGGCGGCGCTCTTTGCGCTCGTGCTCGCAAAGTTCAGCAATGAACCGTTGAATATTGAAAAGGTCGTCAAAATTATGCTCGTCCACGACATCGGCGAGATCGACGCGGACGACGTGTTTTTCTTCGACGACGCGGGACGTTTGGACGCAAAAGAAAAAGAACTCGCGGCGATGAAACGGATTTTCGGGATTTTGCCCGACGAAAAAGCGGCTGAACTGTTCGCGCTCTGGGACGAATTTGAAAACGGCGATTCGGCGGAAGCGAAATTTGCCCGCGCGATCGACCGCGTGATGCCGGTTTTGCAAAATCTTTACAACAACAAACAAAGCTGGACGGAAAACAACGTCACGAAAGAGCAGATTTTGACGAAAACCGCGTATATCAGCGACGGCAGCGCACTTCTTTGGGAAACGATCGCCGAGAAGATCGAGAAGGCGTTTGAATAGATTTTGGCGGAAAAAGGATGTGAGCAAAATTTACAATACGGCATTTAAAATGGGCGTTTTGTTCAATATTTTGCTCTTTACTCTGCTAAATATTGCCAGCCATATTATTGTGCGAAAAAACTACGCGCAGGAAAGTTTGGAAGCACCTTTTTTTGGACATTTCGGTTATCGTTGGGGTTTTCCGATTGAAATGTTCCAAAATGAGCATTTAGCACATCCGTTTCTTTTGGTTTTTAATGTTGCGATTTATGTCGCTTGCGGTTTCTGTTTCGGTTTTTTGTTTAAGTTTATTTGGTCAAAAATCTGATTACGGCGCATTGAGTTAAATTAATTTTATGAAAGAAGTAACGATCGTTTCCGATGGTTCGGCTTTAGGCAACGGCAAGGGAAATCCGCGTGCGGCGGCGGCGGCGGCGCTTTGTTACAAAGGTTATTGGCGGGCGTTTGGCGAATATTTAGGCAATGCGACGAATCAGCAGGCAGAAATCGCAGCGGCGGCGCTCGGGCTCGAACAATTATCAGAGCCTTGCAAAGTCCGCGTCCTCAGCGATTCGCGCTACGTCGTCCAAACGATGCAGGGCAACTTTCGCAAGAAGACGAACCTCGAATGGTGGGCGCGCATCGACAAAGCCGCCGCCAAACACAAGATCACGTGGGAATGGGTCAAAGGTCACAACGGGCACGACGTCCAGGAAGTCGTTGACACGCTCGCGCGGAAAACCGCCGAGCTCGGACGGATCGACGAGGTGATGTTCGATGAATTGGTTGCCGAACTGGGAGTATTGGAGATTTGAAACGCAAAGACGCAAAGGTGCAAGGGCGCCAAGATTTTAAAGGTCGAAAAGTCGAAAGAAGTTATTTTAATTTCTTTGCGGCGCGGCATCTTTGCGCCTTTGCGTTAATTTTAGGTCTTTGTTTGACGGTTTCCGCGCAGAAACGAAACGCTTTGGGATGGATCTGGCAAAATCCGTTGCCGCAGGGCAATCCGCTTTTTTCGATCCATTTTGCAAAAGATAAGGAAACCGGTTACGCGGTCGGTTCGGACGGGACGATCCTGCGGACGGAAAACGGCGGATTTCGCTGGGAAAAACAATATCCGCCCGTTGACGTGACGCTTTCGAGCGTTTTTGTTAAAGATAAAAAAACGGCGGTCATCGTCGGTGTTCGCGGGACGATCCTTTTGACTGACAACGGCGGAAAAGATTGGAAACCCGTTGAAGTTGAAGCGAAAGATCATCTTTACGGCTTGGATTTCACGGGCGAAGATTGGCAGACGGGCTGGGCGGTCGGAACTTACGGACGAATCCTGAAAACTTCCGACGGCGGCTTGACGTGGAAAACGCAGGACGCCAAAACGACCGAACATCTGTTAAAGATCGCGGCTTTTAATAAAGAACAAGCCGTCATCACCGGACAAAACGGCGTCGTGCTGACGACCAAAGACGGCGGCGCGAGTTGGAAAATAAATAATCCGTGCGGCAAATCGCTGATCTCAAGCGCGGCGTATCTGTCGGCGGAAAGAATAGTCGCGGTCGGCTACGGCGGCTGCGTCGCGCAAAGCGCCGATTCGGGTGAAACCTGGGCAAGAGTCAATATTTACAGCCGCGCCGATCTTCTTTCGGTGTCGTTTGCCGACGATAAAAACGGTTCGATGACCGACGCCAACGGTTTGGTCTGGCTGACGGGCGACGGCGGCAGCGTCTGGCTGCCGTTCAACATTCGCACTAATCCAAAACTCGTTTCGCTCTTTTTTGCCGACCAATTCACGGGTTGGGCAGTCGGCGAAAGCGGTCTCATCATCCGCACCGACGACGGCGGTTACAGCTGGCAACGTTTGAGCGAAGGCGGGCGGGAAGATGTCAATGATCTGGCTTTTTTCGATGACGAACTCGGCGTTTCGGTCGGTTCACGCGGAAAGATCTGGATCACTAACGACAGCGGAAAAAACTGGCTGCCGGTCGTTTCAGACGTGGACGCAAACTTGAATGCGCTAAATTTTGTCAACGCGGAAAAAGGTTGGGTGGTCGGCGATCGGGGCACGATCATCCGGACGATCAACGGCGGCGCAAGCTGGGGCAAAGGTTATTCAAATACCACGGAAGATCTTTTGGGCGTTTGTTTCTTGACTGAAAAAATCGGTTTCGCGGTCGGCGCGAACGGAATGATCTTGCGGAGCGAATCCGGCGGCGCATATTGGGAGGTCGTCGAATCGGGAACACGGAACTGGCTTGAAGATATTAAGTTTTTCGATGAAAAACGCGGCGTCGTCGTCGGTGATCGAGGCACGATCTTAACGACAACTGACGGCGGTTTGACGTGGAAAAAAATTAAAACGAATCTCAAGGAAAATCTCTACGCGGTTTCGTTTTACGATGAAAAATACGGCTTTGCAGTCGGCGCCGGCGGGACGATTCTGCGCTCCGAAAACGGCGGCGCGACGTGGCAGGATCAGGAAGCGAATGTCAAAACAAACCTTTACGCAGTAACGGCTTACGGTCGCGGCGCCGCTCTCGCGGTTGGCGAACTCGGCGCCGTTTTGCGCACCGAAGACAGCGGAAGAACGTGGGAAACTCAGCCAAATGTGACGAGCAACGCTTTGCAGGCGATCGTTTTCCTCGGCGGCACGGATCTCTGGGTCGCGGGTCGCGGCGGCGCAATTTTGCGGCGTTCGGAAACGCTCGCAACCATCAAAACGACTTCCGCGCCGAAAGTCAGACCGACCTTGCGGCTCGGCAATAAAGTCAAACCGCAACCGCGCACGCCTTTGATCACGATCACCGACGACGGCGATATTCCCGTCGCCAGCGAACCCATTAAGAATTGAGTGCATAGTGCTTAGTTCATAGTGCTTTTAGTTTGAAAACGAGTTTTTCAATTACACTAGAGCAGATTTGCGATTGATATACAGGTCAGAACCATCTGCCGCAAGCGGATGGTTGAATAACGGTCGTGCGAATGTTTGGATTCAACCACCCGCTTGCGGCAGGCGGTTCTGACTAATTGTTCCATACACTAATCCTAAATCTGCACTAAGCACTAAGCACTATTAAAGAAATCCATTCGCCGTCGGTTTCGATCTTGAAATTTGAGATTTGAAATTTCTTTAATTCCGCGACGATCAGTTCTTCCTGCTCTTTTAAGATTCCCGATAAAACCAAGATATTTTTCGATTTTTCGATCAGCCAAGGCAGGATCGGCAAGATCACGTCAGCCGTCAGGTTCGCGCAGACAAAATCGAATACAGGCGTTTCGCCGGAAATCGAACCGATCGAAAATTCGATGTTCGGCGTTTCGTTGATTTGGGCATTCTCGGTTGCGATTTTGATCGAATCTTCGTCCGTGTCGCAACCGAAAATTTGCGGCGCTGAGCCCGGCACCTGAAGCTTGACGGCGGCGATCGCCAAAATTCCGGTGCCCGTTCCGACATCGAGAAAACTCATTTTGCCGTCGTAATTTTCTTCGATCGCTTTCAAACAAAGCCGCGTTGTTTCGTGCGTGCCGGTGCCGAATGCCATCGAAGGTTCGATGCGGATCACGATCTTCTCGGTGTTTTCAACCTTTTCCCAGATCGGCGCGATGATAAATCTCGCAGTCACGGTCGGTTTCCAATATTTTTTCCATTCGGCAAGCCAATCCTGATTTTCGACGTCGCGCCAGACGAATTGTTTGAGCGCCGCGTCCGTAAAATCATAAATTCGCAAGGCGTTTGAAATTTGAAATGTCAAAGTTTGATCGTCCGGTTTTTCGTTGAAATAACCGATCACCGTTAATGTTTCGGTCGGTTTTTTGCCGAGATTATTGATTTCCGTGCCAAGTGCATCGAGTTCGTTTAAGGCAAATTCGATTGCTTCAGCCGCATTCGTTTCGACTTTAATTTCAATCGAATACCAGTTTTCTTGTTTGTCCTTCATCTTAATACTTTTTTTTTAGATTCTTAACTTAGAGAAGATTTGCGATTGATATACGGGTCAGAACCATCTGCCGCAAGCGGATGGTTGAATAACGGTCGTGCGAATGTTTGGA
>JBBQOA010000280.1:0-6172 GCA_038330465.1 Pyrinomonadales bacterium | reverse complement strand
TATCGAGAACCAGCACATTGACGTTGCGCCCGCTCGCGAGCGTGTGATCGAGTCCGCCCGCGCCGATGTCATACGCCCAACCGTCGCCGCCGACGAGCCAGATACTGCGCCGCAAAAGCTGATCGGCAAGCGAGCGCAGATGTTTTCCTTCGGAAGTCTCGATCTTCTCTAATTTTTCCTTTAATTCCCCGACGCGCTGCCGCTGCCGGGCGATTTCGCTTTCGAGAATTTGCGGAGCGTTGATAAGTTCGTCAACGAGGCGTTCGCCCAATTCGGGTTTAAGTTGTTCGAGTAATTGATGCGCCATCGCGATTTGTTTATCAGCCGTCAGCCGCATTCCCAAACCGAATTCGGCATTATCTTCAAACAGCGAATTTGACCAGGCGGGACCCTGCCCTTTGGCATTCGAGGTCCACGGCGTCGTCGGCAGATTGCCGCCGTAGATCGACGAACAGCCCGTCGCATTGGCGACCAGCAAGCGGTCGCCGAATAATTGCGTGAGCACCTTGATATACGGCGTTTCGCCGCAGCCCGCGCAGGCACCCGAAAATTCAAAATACGGTTCGAGAAACTGGACGCCGTGAACGGTTGAAAAATTCACGTCGGGACGATCGTTCTGGGGCAGCTCTTCAAAAAATCTGATATTTTCGCGCTCCGTTTCGAGATCATTCGGTTTTTCATCGATATTGATCGCCCGGCGCGCGCTATTGCCGCCTTGATCGACCGGACAGACTTCGTAACATAAATTGCAGCCCGTACAATCTTCGAGATAGATTTGCAGCGAATATTTCGTTTCGGGAAATCCGCGCGCGTTGATCGGCGCCGATTTGAATGATGTCGGCGCTGCGCCGAGATATTCCTGATGATAAAATTTTGAACGGATCACGCTGTGCGGACAAACAAAACTGCAATTTCCGCATTGAATACAAGATTCGGGTTCCCAGACGGCGATCCGGTTTGAAACGTTTCGCTTTTCCCATTTGGATGTGCCGTTCGGATAAGTTCCGTCAACCGGCAGCGCGCTGACCGGAATTTTATCGCCGTCACCGTCGATCATTATTTGGGTCACGCGGCGGAAAAAATCGGGTGCCTGCGCGGAGAATTTCGCCGCTCGATTTTCTTTTGCGGTAACCTTTTCGGGAATGATTACCGGAAACAGATTTTCGAGCGTTTGATCGACGGCTTGAAAGTTTTTCTCGATGACGGGGCGACCTTTCTTGAAATATGTTTTTTCGATCGCTTTTTTAATTTGCGTGATCGCTTCGTCAGCCGGAAGCACGCCGGAAAGTTTGAAAAAGCAGGTTTGCATGATCGTGTTGATCCTGCCCGCCATTCCCGTTTTTTGCGCGACCTCACTTGCATCGATCACAAAAAGTTTGATGTTTTTATCCAAGATCGCCTGCTGAACATTTAACGGAAGATGCGTCCAAACTTCGTCCGCCGAATGCGGACTGTTCAAAAGAAAGGTCGCGCCGCTTTTTGCCAAACCGAGCATTTCCTCTTTTTCGACGAAATTAAATTGATGACAGGCAATAAAATCAGCCGCCGTGATCAAGTACGGAGCCTTGATCGGACGTTTTCCGAAACGCAGGTGCGAAACGGTTTTCGCGCCCGATTTTTTGGAATCGTAAACAAAATAACCCTGCGCCGAAAGCTCCGTATTTTCGCCGATGATCTTGATGCTGTTTTTGTTCGCGCCGACCGTTCCGTCCGCGCCGAGTCCGAAAAACAGCGCCTGCGTCCAACCGGATTCGTCCAGTTTGAAATCGTCATCGACCGGAATGCTCGTAAAGCTGACATCATCGTTGATGCCGACCGTAAAGTGATTTTTCGGCGCGCCCACTTGCAAATTGTCGAAAACCGCTTTGACCATCGCCGGCGTAAATTCTTTCGACGAAAGACCGTAGCGACCGCCGACGATCTTCGGCAGTTGCGCGATCTTGTTATTCGACACGGCTTCCATAAAACTGATCATCACGTCCTGATAAAGCGGTTCGCCCGAGGCGCCCGGCTCTTTCGTGCGGTCGAGAACGGCGATGTTTTTGACGTTCGGCGGAAAAGCGGCGATAAAATCATCCGCAGGAAACGGACGATAGAGCGTGATTTGAATAACGCCGGTTTGCGCGCCGGAATCAGCTAAAAACGCGGCGGTTTCAGCGGCGGTTTCGACGCCCGAACCCATTATGACAATGATATTTTCGGCATCCGGAGCGCCGTAATATTTGACGGGCGCGTAATCTCTGCCCGTCAAACCGGCGAATTTCGCCATTTCTTCCTTCAAGATCGCGGGCACCGCCGCGTAAAACGGATTGACGGTTTCGCGTCCCTGAAAATAAACGTCCGGATTCTGCGCCGTTCCGCGAATAAAAGGATTATCGGGATTTAAGGCGCGGCGGCGATGTGCGAAAACCATTTCGTCGTCGATCATCGCGCGAATCTGCCGATCGGAAAGAAAGTTGATCTTGTTGACTTCGTGAGACGTTCGGAAACCGTCGAAAAAATGAATGAACGGAATTCGCGAACGAAGCGTCGCGGCTTGCGCGACCAACGCGAGATCGTGCGCTTCCTGGACGCTCGCCGAAGCGAGAATCGCAAAACCCGTCGTCCGCGCCGCCATCACGTCCTGATGATCGCCGAAGATCGAAAGTCCCTGCGCCGCCAGACTGCGGGCGGCGACATGAAAAACCGCCGCCGTTAATTCGCCCGCGATCTTATACATATTCGGGAGCATCAGCATCAAGCCCTGCGATGCCGTAAAGGTCGTCGTCAGCGAACCCGTCTGAAGCGCGCCGTGAACCGTTCCGGCAGCGCCGCCTTCGCTTTGCATCTCGATCACTTCGGGAATATTTCCCCAGATGTTCTTGACGCTTTTTGCCGACCATTCATCGGCGAATTCAGCCATTGCCGAAGACGGCGTGATCGGGTAGATCGCGCAGACTTCGTTGACGCGATAGGCGACATAAACCGCCGCTTCGTTGCCGTCGAGAGTGACTACATTTTGATTTTCGTTTTTCATTTTCTCACCGGAGTGCCGCCATTCCTGAGCGGCAGCGAACGCAGCGCGTTCAAAATTAGGTTAGATTCCGTTCGGTTCGGGAATCAGATCGATCGCGTGACAGGGACATTGTTCGTAACAAACTCCGCAGCCGGTGCAGAGGTCGTAATCGTATCGATACCGTTTGCCTTTTCCGAGCTTGATAATTGCGTCTTCGGGACACGCGCCGAAACAGCCGTCGCATTCAAAACAGTTGCCGCACGAAAGGCAGCGCTGCGCCTCGTAACGCGCTTCGTCAGCCGAATAGCCGGTGACGATCTCGTCAAAACCGGCGGCGGCAATTTCGGGCTGCAAATGAATCTGCGGTTTCGGCGGCGCGCTCGTCCGATACCAGACGTGGAGCTGTTCGCTGCCGACGATCGGATTATTCGCCGCTTTTTGATAGGTCTTTTGACCAAGCCACGCGTCGATATTGCGGGCGGCTTTTTTGCCGTGTCCGGTCGCGATCGTGACGGTGCGCTCGCTCGGAACCATATCGCCACCCGCGAAAATTCCCGCGTGTCCGGTCATCATCGCGCTATCGACGACGACCGTCCCGTCCGATTTGAATTCGATGCCCGCGATTCCCTTCAAAAAATCCGTTTCCGCGTCCTGACCGAGCGCGAGAATTAGCGAATCGGCTTCGAGCGTTTCAAATTCGCCGGTCGGCACCGGTTTGCCGTCAACGATGTCCATTCGTTCGACGGTCAGCGAAGTTGAATCGAGATTTTTGATCGTCCGCAGCCAGTGGATTTTGATGCCTTCGCTCAAGGCTTCGTCGGCTTCAAAATCGTGCGCGGGCATATGTTCGCGGTCGCGCCGGTAAATGATCAGGGCTTCTTCCGCGCCGAGCCGCTTGGCGGTGCGCGCCGCGTCCATCGCCGTATTGCCGCCGCCGTAGATCGCGACGCGCCGTCCGATCTTCGGCTGAAGTCCGAGTTCGACTTCCTTTAAAAAGCTGACCGCATCGAGGATCTTTCCCGCTTCGCGTGCCGGAATCGCCGTCTTTTTGGCGAGGTGCGCGCCAATCGCGACGAAAACCGCGTCGAAATCGCCCGCTTCTTTTTCTTCTAAGATGTCCGTGACCTTGTAATTCAAACGAAACCGGACGCCCATTTCCTCGATGCGTTTGATCTCTGAGCGCAAAATATTACGCGGCAGGCGATAGGCGGGAATCCCGAAATTCATCATTCCGCCAGCGACCGGTCCGGCTTCGAAAACGCTGACCGCGTGCCCGAACCGCGCCAGATGATACGCCGCCGACAAGCCGCTCGGACCGGCGCCGATGACAAGCACGCGTTTGCCGCTTGTGATTTCGGGTTTCGGGAATTGCCAGTTTTCGGTAATTGCCAGATCGCCGAGGAAACGTTCGACGGCGTGAATGCTGACCGGACTGTCGATCACGCTCCGGTTGCACGAAGTTTCGCACGGGTGATAACAAACTCTGCCGTGGATCGCCGGCAGCGGATTTTCTTCCGCCAGTTTTTTCCACGCCTCGAAATAATCTCCCGATTGCGCCAGATCGAGCCAGGATTGAATGTTTTCACCAGCCGGACAGGCATTATTACACGGCGGGAAAAAATCGACGTAAAGCGGTCGCTGAGTGCGGATCGAACCCGTTCCCAAGCCGTGTTCCTGAAGATTGGTTTTTGCCGTCAAATCTGTTTTTGATAAAGTCATATAAATTTTAATTTGAAGATCTCAATTTCCGACATAATTAAATACGGCAAGCGATATGCCGCAGACAAAATCATTCGATTTATTGGGCTTCGGCAAGAAAATGCCCGTTTTGACGATGACCGGAAGAATTGAAACGCTGAATTATTCGCAACCCGATGTGTGTTTTTTCGCGATAAAAATGCCGGAAGGCGCGCTTTTTAAGTTTGTAAAAAGCGCGCCTTCCCCCATTTCCGAGCGGCGAAATTTACCTGTTGATCGTCGAATGCGCTGACGCGAGCCGCGCGATCGGCACGCGGAACGGCGAACAACTGACGTAATCCAAGCCGATCGCGTTGAAAAATTCGATCGAGCGCGGATCGCCGCCGTGTTCGCCGCAAATGCCGATCTTTAATTTCGGATTGACGGCGCGTCCGCGTTCGACGGCAATTTTGATCAACTGCCCGACGCCTTCCTGATCAAGTGTTTGAAACGGATCGTCCGCGTAGATTTTCCGTTCGACATAGATCGGCAAAAATCTTGCGGAATCGTCGCGGCTCAGACCGAGCGTCGTCTGCGTCAGATCGTTGGTGCCGAACGAGAAAAAATCAGCTTCCGCGGCGATCTTGTCCGCGAGCAGCGCGGCGCGCGGCAATTCGATCATCGTGCCGACCAGATAATCCAGCGTAACGCCTTGCTCTTTCATCACTTGCGCGGCGACTTCGCGAACCAGTAAGGCTTGATTGGAAAATTCTTCGACGGTCGAAATGAGCGGAATCATCACTTCAGGCTTAACTTCGAGCCCTTCGCCGAGGACTTCGCAAGCCGCTTCAAATATCGCGCGAACCTGCATTCGCGTCACTTCCGGATAGATAATTCCGAGACGGCAGCCGCGCAGCCCGAGCATCGGATTGGCTTCCGAAAGAATCTCGACGCGGCGCAGAAGTTTCCGTTTTTCAGCGATCTCGTCAAGCAAAAAATTCATCTCGCGCGGACCGGCGCGGCGGGCGTTGAATTTCAATTCGGTCAGCTCGTCGATCAATTCAGATTTGCCGGGCAAAAATTCGTGAAGCGGCGGGTCGAGCAGCCGGATCGTCACCGGCAATCCGTTCATCGCCCGGAAGATCTCGACAAAATCGCGCTGCTGAAACGGCAGTAATTTTGCGAGGGCTTTTTCGCGCTCGCCCAAACCGCCCGCGAGAATCATTTCGCGCATCACCGAAAGCCGGTCATCGCCGAAAAACATATGTTCCGTGCGGCACAAACCGATGCCTTGCGCGCCGTAGTTTTTGGCGACGACCGAATCGTGTCCGTTGTCGGCATTGGCGTGAACCTTCAAACGCCGGAATTGATCCGCCCAGCTCATCAAAAGTTCGAAATCTTCGTCGAGTTTCGGCTGAACCGTCGGAACTTTGCCGCGAAAAACATGTCCGGTCGTGCCGTCGATCGTCAGCCATTCGCCTTTCGTCACCGTAATGTCTC
>JBBQOA010000279.1:0-6189 GCA_038330465.1 Pyrinomonadales bacterium | reverse complement strand
GACAATTTTTTCGACCAACTCTTGATCGCCGATATTTCCTTCGTAAAAATGAATATTTTCGCCAACCGATTGCCGGTGTCCGTAAACCAGATTGTCTAAAACAACAACGCTTTCACCTTTTTTGTGTAAATCTTCAACCGCCGCGCTGCCGATGTATCCGGCGCCGCCTGTCACCAAAATTGCCATAAATTATGTTCCAAATGCCGAGTTTTGAGTTTTCAGAGTGCCGCCTTTGTTTTTGACATTCGGGTTGACCGGCGGCGGGTCTTGATCAGTCTTTACTTTTTCGGTGATCGTCGCTTCGGGCAAAAAATGATTAAAAAGCGCGCGGATCCGGGCTTCGCTCTGTTCGCTCACGGCATTTCCAAAATTCGATAAGATTTCGCCGACCTCTTCGCCCGAATAAGTCGCGATCTTTCCGATAAAGATCTTCGGATGTTCGGTCTTTAAAAGATTTTCGCCCGTGATCTCAAGCTCTTCAAAAAGTTTTTCGCCCTTGCGCATACCCGTAAAAACGATATCGATATCTTCGTAAGGCTCAAGCCCTGAAAGCCGGATCATATCTTCGGCGAGATCGAGAATTTTGATCGGCTCGCCCATATCGAGAATAAAGATCTCGCCGCCTTTGCCCAAAGCGCCGGCTTGCAGAACGAGCTGCGAGGCTTCGGGAATCGTCATAAAATAACGCGTCATTTCTTTATCCGTGACGGTGATCGCTTCGCCTTTGCGGATCTGTTCCTTAAAGATCGGGACGACCGAACCGGCGGATCCGAGCACGTTGCCGAAACGCACCGCCATAAAATTGGTCGGGTAAATATTATTCAGATTTTGCAAAACGATTTCGGCGATGCGTTTCGACGCGCCCATCACGGAAGTCGGATTAACGGCTTTGTCGGTCGAGATCAGAACAAAATCTTTAACGCCGAATTCACCCGCCAGTTCGCCGATCAGTTTGGTCGCAAAGATGTTGTTTTTGACTGCTTCGGTCGGATTTGCCTCCATCAGCGGGACGTGTTTATGCGCGGCGGCGTGAAAGACGACTTGCGGACGGTATTCGGCGAAAATGTCGCGCATCCGCGGCGCGTCGGCGACGTCGGCAAGCAGCGGAAGAAAAGGCGTTTCGGAAAAATCTTTGACCATTTCGCGCTCGATCTGAAACAGCATAAATTCGGCGCGTTCGACGAGCAGCAGAAGTTTCGGATTAAATTCGGCGAGCTGCCGGACGAGTTCGGAACCGATCGAACCGCCCGCGCCCGTCACCATGACGATCTTATCGGTCAAAAATTCGTGTAGATTTTTATCATCCAGCTGCACGGGTTCGCGTCCTAAAAGATCTTCGATCCCGACATCACGGATGCGCGACACCTGCACGCGACCGTGAACGATTTCGTGAAAACTCGGAACAATTCGCGCCTTGACGGGAATTTCGCGGCAAATATCGAGGATTCGCCGGATCTCTTTGCCCTGCGCCTGATCGATCGCAATGACGACCTGTTCGATATTGAGTTCGTCAACCAATCGCGCGAGGTCGTCGGTCGTCCCTAAAATCTTAATGCCGCCGACGCTGCCGCCTTTTTTATATTTGTCGTCGTCAACAAAACCGCGCACTTCAAATTCGGTATCGGCGCGCCCGAGAACGTCTTTGACGGCGATCGCGCCGATTCTGCCGGCGCCGACAAAAAGCGTCGCTTTGCGTTTAATCCGCCGTTTGACGCCGGGGTAGATGCGTTTTTCGCCGAATTCGTAAGCAAACCGACGCAGCACGCGTAAACCCAAAAGTCCGCCGAAAGCAAGCAGCGTGTCGATCGAAATCACCGAGATCGGAACTTGCCAGAGATTAAACTGCGTGAGCGAAAGCAAAAGCCTGACGGCGATCAAAATAACGCTCGAGATCGCGGCGGCTTTCAGAAAAACCTTGATGTCTTCGAGACTGACATAACGCCAGAGGATCGAATATGCGCCGACCAAAAAGAGCGTTGAAAATTGAATAAAAACAACGAACGGAAGTTGTGTGACGGCGGTTTGAAAATAAAATTCGCCGAGCTGAATATTGAACGAAGGCAGATAGGCGATCAGAAAAGCCGCCGACAAAATAACAATATCCGCCAAAAATTGCACGGGGCGGCGCAGGAACCAAAATCGTTCTTCAGTAAAGTTTTTTAACGGCGGATTGTTTCGCATTGAAGGTTTTCGGAAAAAGCCTTTAACTTGAAGTTACTTTACCTAAAATTGAACTGTCAAATAAAAAACACCAATACAAAAGACAACCGTAGGAACAAAAGGTTGAATCAAAGGCGTTTGTAAGCTATTCTTAGCAATTGGAAAAAAAGTCCGAGGTTTTATTTTATGAAGTTAAAAGTGTTGTTTCTCATTATTCTCACATTTCTTTTGAGCCAAATTTCTTTTGCGCAGGGCACCGTTCCGGCGCCGGAAGGTCCGCGCGGGTATCTGGTCGGACCGGGCGACATTGTGATGATCAGGGTGATGGGCGAGCCGGAATATAGTCTTGACGAAGTAACGGTCGATGAGGACGGCAAAGTTCAGGTGCCGTTTTTTGATCAGGGAATTTTAGCGAAATGCCGCACGGAAAAAGAATTAACCGCCGATGTCAGACAGCTTTTAACGAAATGGCTGAGAAGTCCGCAGGTGACGGTGCGCGTTAAACAACGCAACAGCCGTCCGCCGGCAACCATTTACGGCGAAGTCCGCAATCCGCAGCAAGTGGTTTTGACGAGACGCGCGACTTTGCTCGAACTTCTTTCGTTTTCGGGCGGCGTCACCGAAGATGCCGGCGGAATGATCCAGGTTTTTCGCACCCAACCGCTGATGTGCAGCGAAGACGATCTCGACAATAATTGGAAAACGGAAAGCAACGATAAACTGGATTTTCCGTCGCGGATGTATAGCTTGAGCAGTGTCAAAAAAGGCGAAGAAGAATCGAATCCGGTGATCTATCCGGGCGATGTCGTGGTCGTGCAGAAAGCCGCGCCGGTTTATATCACGGGCGAAGTCGTCGCGCCGCAGGGAATTTATCTGAAAGACGGCAGTTTGTCTTTGACCGAAGCGATCGCCAAGATCGGCGGCGTCAAGCGCGAAGCCAAAACCAAAGACATCAAGATTTATCGTCTGAAGTCGAATTCTAAAGATCGCGACATTATTTCCGTTAATTACGATCTGATCAAAAAAGGCGAACAGAAAGATGTCATGCTCGAGCCTTACGATATTGTCGAAGTTGATAAATCGAAGAAAAGCATCGGTCAAATCATTTTTGAAACCGTCACGGGAACGGCAAAAACAGCTTTCGGCGGTTTAGGCGGCGCCTTGCCGCAGCGCATTTTGTATTAATTTTTCGGATTAAAGTTTATGAAAAAACGCGAATTGAATAATCAGTTCGCGTTTTTTATTTTTCGGCATCCGCGTAGATCTTTTCGATCACGTCTTTATATTTTTCATCGACGACGCGCCGCTTGACCTTTAAGGTCGGCGTCAGCTCGCCGCCTTCGACCGTCATTTCATCTTCGAGCAGCGCGATCTTTTTGACCTTTTCATATTTCGAGAGATCTTTCGTCAGTTCGTCAACCTGTTTTTCGAGAAGTTTGAGAACCGTTTCATTCGCGCAAAAATCTTTCGGCGTCTCCAACTTCAAACCTTCGTGTTTGGCAAAGCTCGCGAGCTGTTCAAAACTCGGCACGATCAGCGCGGAAGGGAATTTTCGGTCGTTGCCGATAAGCACGACCTGACTGACAAAACGCGAACCTTTGATCAGCTGCTCGATCGGCGACGGCGCGATATATTTGCCGCCCGAAGTTTTGAAAAGTTCTTTTTTGCGGTCGGTGATCTTTAGAAAACCCTCGTCGTCAAATTGTCCGATGTCGCCCGTCTTAAACCAGCCGTCTTCGGTAAAAGCCTCGGCGGTCGCCTTTTCTTTATTGTAATAACCGAGCATTACGTTCGGTCCCAAAACCTCGATCTCGCCGTCCGCAGCGATCCGCGTTTCGACATTGCGGATCGGTTTGCCGACCGTTCCGAGCTTGACGTCGATCGGGTTGCTCGATGTGATGACGGGCGAAGTTTCCGTCAATCCGTAGCCCTGCATGATCGAAACGCCAGCGCCGTTGAAGATCAAATAGATCGTTTCGGAAAGCGCCGCGCCGCCCGTGATGCAAAAACGAAGTCTGCCGCCGAAAAAATCGCGGAATTTCGAGAAAACGATCTTATCGGCAATCGAATGCTTAACGCCCAAAAAATACGAAACGGGCAGATTTTTTTCGGTTTTTAGCGCAAATTCCTTGCCGATCTCGATCGCCCAATCAAAGATCTTTTCCTTCAGCGGACTCGATTGCGCCGCCATCAATTTTGCCTTTGCGTAAACTTTTTCAAAAATTCGCGGCACGCCGACAAAGATCGTCGGGCGCACTTCGCGCAGATTTTCCGAGACTTTATCGATCGATTCGGCGTAATAAACCGCCATTCCGTTAAAAATATAAAGATACATCGCGCCGCGCTCGAAAATGTGCGAGAGCGGCAAAACGGAAAGCGGCACGTCTTTTCGCGAAAAACTGTATTTTTCGCCGGCGTCGATCACGTTTGAAATAATATTGGTGTGCGAGAGCATCACGCCTTTCGGTTCGCCCGTCGTCCCGGAAGTATAGATCAGCGTCGCGACATCGTTCGGTTCGATCGTTTTTGCCAAATCATTGAGCAAATTCGGCTTTTCGTTTTTCAAATCCGCGCCCAAATTTTCGAGTTCCGCCAGAGATATTGCGTTTTCCGCCGTGACGCCTTCGGAATCGAAGAAAACGAGTTTTTCAATCGTTTTGCATTCGGGAAAGATTTTTGTGATCCGTTCAAATGTCGCGTTGTCCTGCAAAAAGAAAACCTTCGCGCCCGAATCGTTGATGATGTAGCAGACCGAAGTTTCGGCAAGCGTCGTGTAAACGGGAACATCGACGACTCCGGCAAATTGACAACCGGCATCGACAATTGTCCATTCCGGCGAATTTGCCGCCAGAATCGCCGCTTTATCGTCTTTCCGCAAACCGAGCGCGTAAAGCCCGAGCGCGATATTTTCAGCCCGCGAGCATATTTCGTCCGACGAAACTTTTTGCCATTTGCCGCCCGCTTTGTAATTTAAAGCATCGGCGCGGTTATGTTTTTTAAAAGCTTGCCGAAAAAGCTCCGCTAAAGTCTGCGGTTCGTCCGCCAGAAGCGGAACCCGCGAACGCGACCGGCGATTTGAGGATTTCGGATTTTCCGAGTCGCGACTCTCGATTTTCGGCTCTTTACTCATTTTTGCAAAACGCCTCCGAAAAATATTTTTAAAACTTCATCCGCCATCGGCACGAGCGGATAATCTTTCTTCGACAAGATCCAGTTAGTGACCATTTCGTCGAGCGCGCCGTAGAGAATTTTCGCGCAGACGACCGGTTTCAGATCGTTGCGGAAAACGCCTTTTTTCTGTCCGTCCTCGATGGTTTGCTGGATGATTGAAAGATATTCGGCAAAACCGGCGGCAGAAAATTCCTGCATAAATTTCGTCGAACCGCGCAGTTCGACCTGAAAAACGATCGCCAATTCGCGGTCGGCGCCGAGTCGTTCGAGATGCATCTGCGCGATCCGGCGCAGCTTGTCCTCGGGACTTTCGATTTCCGCTAATTGTTTTTTGCCTTCGGCGATAAAATCTTCCATCGCGCGGTCGAAAAACGAATGCAGAATGTCGTCCTTGCTTTTGAAATAAAGATAAACCGTGCCGTCAGCAACTCCGGCTTCCTTGGCAATGTCGGCAACTTTTGAATTGAAATAGCCTTTGCCCGCGAAAACCTTGATCGCGGCGCGCAGGATCGCTTCGCGTTTATCGGCGATAAAAACTCGCGCTTCTCCATTTGTGCGTGTCGAACGTGACATATTTATTTTGGATTGACGATTTTGGATTTCGGATAAAATCTAATCTCCAATGTTCTGAATGAATCATCATTCATTTTTAGTAAAGTTATAACAGATCGTTGTGTTAAAGCAACAAAAAAGTTACGAATTACAAATATTTTACAATTTTGCGGGTCACGTCGAGCCAAATTTTGCAAACTTTAAAATTGTGGTATCGTAAAATTTGTGAGCCGGATCAGACACCGTCGGCGGTTCTGACTTTTAGATTTTAATGACACAAAAAATTTATAATTTCAGCGCGGGACC
>JBBQOA010000278.1:0-6211 GCA_038330465.1 Pyrinomonadales bacterium | reverse complement strand
TCACGCCGCCCGGCAAATGAAGAGCATCGAAATCCGCGGCGCGGGCTTCGCCGACCGTCAGGTCAACTTCGACCGATTTGCCCCAATTATTGTGATTCCAGCCTTTTATCGCGCCTTTCTGAAGCGAAACGATCGAAACCTTTGCGCCTGCTTCTTCCAATGCCTTCTTTGGTTCGAATAATTCACTTTGTTCAAAACCGTCGGTGGCGAGGATCGCAACTCTTACTCCGTCTAATTTTTTATTCATAAAATCTCCTTGTATTTAAACCGTTAAAACGAAATGTGTTTTATATTAATTCGCTTACTTGTGTGGATAGAATTGATAACAAGTTGTATGCCATAATAAATAATCGCTCAAAATCAGTTCAATTTTATTGAAATATTGTATTGATTAAATCTATTTAGCAGTAAGCGTAAATCTTGCTGAACTCACTCGGAACTTTTAAGTTCTGAAGTAAGAGTTATTTGTAATTGAATGAACAATCTCGAACCGATAATAGAAAATCTCCACAATTTGACGGAAAAAATCGCCGACGAAAGCGGGTTGGCGGTGGTTGTCGTGGACGAAAAAGGTTCTGTTTTCAAGGCAAACAATAATTCAATTTGCGAAGTTTTAGAAACGTCCGAAGAATTTGCGCCGCGCTGTGCCGAATTTTGCGGGCGGGCTTTCCAAATGGCAAGCGACGCCGGTCAAAGTGTTTCGTATCAGTGCTACGCCGGACTCGATTGCCGCGCGGTGCCGCTCAAGCAGGCGAAACCGCTCGTCGCCATTGTCGGCAGGGCATTTACAAAAGCCGAAAACTATCGGCGCGCAACCGAACGCGCTATTTCAGGCGATTGGAATAAGTTTCCGCCGACGCGCGTTTTTGAAAATGTTCTCTTAAAGGGTTCGTCGAATATTTTAGAGACGACGGCGAAGAAGCTGGAAAAGTTGGAAATCGTCTCAGAATCCGCGGCGGTCGCCGAGGATTTTGCCGCCGCGTCGGAAAAAGAGAAGAACGAAAAACTGACCGCGAACAACGAACAACAAACAACCGGCGACGATCAATCGGCGGAAACATCTCCGTCAACCGAGATCGGCAAGTTGATCGGGCAGTTTAATCAGCAGACAGCACAGGCGACAGTCGATTACGGACAGACCTTAAAAAAGACGAGTGAAGAGATCGAAGAGATCGCGGCATGGCGGTCGCTGTTCGGCTCGCTCTTTAATCTGACCTATCAAAAAGCGTGTCTTTCGATCATCCGTTTTTTGTCAAAGCGTTACGCGCTCAATTCGATGGCGTGGCTCGAACGCCGCGAAAATCGGTTTGAAAGCATTATGGCGACCGGTTCGATGGAAGGGCAGCAATTTAAGATCAGTTTACCGGCAGACGACAAACTGCTTTTCGACGCGCTCGAAAACGAACTCTCGCTCGATCTGCGCGAACGCGCCAAGAACGGCGAACGGAAAAATCCGCAGACGATCTCGCTCTTTCCCGTTTCGGTCGGCGGCGAAGTTCAATGCGCGCTCGTCGTGGCAGACGAGCTCAAAGAAGAAACGACGAAACGGCATATTTCGAGATTTTGCAAAACGGTCGCTTCGGAACTCGAAATTTTGCGGCTTCGCGAAGAGGTCAAACGCCGCAATTGGCTGGCAAACGCGGTCGAAAAATTTAACGCGAGCCTGAAAAATATCGACACCGATGATTTTTGGTCGAACTTGACGCGCGTTTCCGCTGAATTGATGCGCGCCGAGCGCGGTTCATTACTTGTCTTCGATGAGAAAAGCGATCTTTTGACCGTCAAAGCGGCGGTCGGCGTTACTGCCGACAGCATCAAGAACGAAAGCAAAAGGATCGGCGACCGCGTCGCGCGGCTGGTTTTGCAAAACGGCAAACCGGTCGTCGTCGGCGATGTCAACAAGATCGGTCTCAAGCCGGCGCCGTCCGATTGGAAATATAAATCGAATTCTTTTATCAGTTACCCGTTCAGCATCGGCAATCGGCGCGTCGGCGTTTTGAATGTCACGGACAAAGCGGACGGTTTGGCTTACAGCGAATTTGATCTCGAACTTTTAAATGCGATCGCGCCGCAGGTTGCCGTGCTGATCGACCGCGCGAGTTTGAAAAGCGAAGCAGGCAAATTCGAACAGCTTTCCGTCACTGACGCGCTGACCGGATTGCTCAATCGGCGTTATTTGGAAGAACGTCTCGCGGAAGAAATCAAACGCTCGAACCGGTATGGCTACCCGATGAGCTTTATGATGATCGACGTTGATGACTTCAAAATATATAACGACACATTCGGACACACGGAAGGCGACAAGGCTCTCCGCATTGTCGGACGCTGTTTGCGTGAAACTCTGCGCAGCGCGGACGTGGCGGCGCGTTACGGCGGCGAAGAATTTTCGATCCTGCTTCCGCAGACGACTCCGATCGAAGCCGAAACCATCGCCGAACGGCTTCGGGAAAATATCGAATCGACCGAGTTTCCGAATCGTCAGATCACGGTCAGCATCGGGATCGCCAATTGTTGTCTCGAACTAAATTCGGCGCACGATCTGATCGTCGCGGCGGACAAAGCTCTCTATGAAGCCAAGCGGCGCGGCAAAAACAACGTTCAGAATTACGAAAATATAGAAGACCCGGACGACGAAAAAAAGTAGCAAGGGCAGCTTTCGCAACTGCCTCAACACACCAAAAATAATTGACAATTTAAGAAGACAATAATGAATTTACAGCGCGAAAAAATTTTAGCGAACCTTTCAAATGATGGTTTTGTCGGCAGAAGTCGCGAACTCGAGACGCTTTTGCGCCACGCGAAAGGCGACGGCAATCTGCCCGGACTTTTGCTTTTATCCGCGCCTTGCACGGGCGTTTCGGAACTTTTGCGGCAGACTTACGACCGGCTTTTTTATGAGCAGGGCGAGATCATTCCATTTTATTTCGCGCTTCGCAAATCCGATCAGAGTGCCAAAAAAGCAGCGACGCGCTTTCTGCAAAGTTTTCTTCAGCAGACGGTCGCTTTTCGCCGTCAGGACAGTAAAATTCTCGATGCTTCGTGCGATGTTTGCGAACTCGCCGAACTCGCGCTGCCGAGCGACGGTTATTGGATCGACCGCCTGATCGAAACCTGTCAGACCGAAAGCAAGCTCAATGACGAACTCGCCTTTATCAAAAATTGTCTGAGCGCGCCGCTTCGCGCTTTAACAAAAGGCGCGCGCATTTTCGTGATGATCGACGATCTGCACGAAGCCGAATATTTTGCGGGCGCGATCGATTTCGTCGAGGCATTGAACGAAATATTTTCGCGGGCGGACGTGCCGTTCGTCTTCGGCGGACGCCGCCGATCGTTGGCGGGCAGCCGCACCGTTGATTTTGAAACGCTCGCGATCAAGCCGCTTTTGTTTGCCGATACGGGTTTGCTGATCGAAAATCTGGCGGCAAAATACAACGTCGGGATCAATGAACAGACCCGCGATCTGCTGACCGTCCAATTTAACGGAAACCTTTTATTCATTAGGTTTTTGTTTCAATCGGCAGATGAAAAAAATCTCTCGCTCGACAGCTTTCAAAAGGTTGAAAGAATTTACGCGGACGAGATATTCGGCGGCAAAATTGCAAAGTTTTACGACGCGGTTTTTGAAGAGATCACGCCGAAAACCGAAACGCAGAAACATATTTTGAGTCTTTTGTTCGATGCTCTCAGCATTGAACACGAAAAAACGCACGTCGAAACATGGCAGTCGCGAATCCCTTTGAGCGACGCCGAATTTTTGCGGGTAATGCGGCTTTTGAACACGAACGAAATTTTGCGCCTGACATCGAATCTGGTTGAAATGATGCGCGAAAATATAATTTTGAGCGATTATATCGCGGCGCGTTTCCGGCTTGAGATCATTTTTCAAAACCGCGCGCTGACCGTCGGCGAAATGCTTTCGGAATTCTTGAAACGGGCGCCGCGTCTGATGGCGGATTTTTACCGGCGTAATTCGGCGATCGGTTTGCGCGAATTGCTCGGCGTTTTCGATTGTCAGGAAATTCCCCGCAGTTTGATCGATTATTCGCTTTTCAAAAATGAATTGAAAGGCGCGCCAAACGATGAAATTCTGAGATCGTTCAAAAACGAAACGGAAAAGATCACGCTGCCGCAGATCATTTATACGGCGCACACGGTTTCGTTTTACGCACAATTTGCGCAGGTTGCCGAAAAAGAACGTTCGGCGGTCGCGCTCGGCTTTATCGAATCGAAATATACGGACGACGACGAAACGGTCTGGATCGCCGCCGAGATCGATTCAAAACTCGAAGCGAAAAAAGAACTTGCCGAATTCTGGTGCGACCGGCTCGAAATGGTCGCGCTGATGTGCAATTTTCTGAATTATAAAATTTGGCTCGTCGCGCCCGAAGGCTTTTCGCCGGAAGCGGTCGCGTCATTGCAAAGCCGCAGCGCTTTCGGTTCGAGCAAAAAACAGGTCGAACTGCTCGTCGATTTTCTCGGGGCGAAAGACGCGCTTGGTGACAAGATCAAGGCGAACGAATACGAAATGGTCGTGCCGATGGGCGAAGATACCGAACTGATCGCCGCGCAAACGGTCGAAGAAATCGCCAAACGCCATCATTTTGCGCCCCGCGCGATCAATCAGATCAAAACCGCGCTCGTCGAAGCCTGCATCAATGCTTCGGAACACAGTTTGAGTCACGACCGCAAAATTTATCAGAAATTTACCGTTGAGGACGACAAGATCGTCATCACCATTTCGAATCGCGGTTTGCGGGTGGCGGACAAAAAAGCGCAGGAAGTTTCGCCCGACGAGGGACGGCGCGGCTGGGGCTTGAAACTGATGAAAACCTTGATGGACGAAGTTAAATTCGAGCAGACCGATGACGGCACGCGCATTTCGATGACAAAGTACCTCAAAAACGGTTGACATTTTATGGTGAAAGCTTTACTTTTGGTTTCGAGTTCTAAATCAATCCTAAAAGGTACGAAACCAAATCGTGAATACAACTATAACCATTCCTGCCCAAATGGCAGGCGAAACGGCTACTGTTTTTGCCGACGATTATCTAAACAAGTTAAGCGGCGAGAAAATCGAACGCGAATGCCGGCGGCGACTTGAATCAGGCGTGAAAACGCTGATCGTCAATTTTGCCGAAACGCAGATCATCAACAGCATCGGTGTTTCGATTCTGCTCGGCGTCATCGACGCGGCGCAGGATGCCGGCGCAAAAGTCGTGTTTTCCGAGATGAAAGCCGAAACTATCGAGCTTTTCGAAATGCTCGGATTAACGAATCACGTAACAGTAAATTAGTTTTTGGGAAGTTGTCAGATAGTTTTTGCTCGATCTGTCAGCACTATCCGTATCTATCGGCTGACTTCCTGTCAACTATCTGAAAACCTCCCGAAAGCTTGAAATAGATGGAAAATCAACAAAAACTGATCCATACTTTCGGCGCGCTCGCCGAGCTCGGCTACGAGGTCGCGCATAAACAAAATTTTCAGGAAATGATCCGCACATCGCTTCATCTGCTGCTCGGCAGTCTGGCGATCATGCGCGGCGGCGTTGCGCGTTATTCGCGCTTCGGGCACGAACTGAATATGCTCGCGATGCGCGGACTTGGCGAAGAATTTCCGCTTAGTCTGTCGCTCTGTTACGAGGACGAACGCCAGTTTTTGACGAATGGTTTGGCTCCGATCGAGGTTTCACAGGCAAAGGTTCTGCCGTTTTTTCAGATCTACGATTCGAGTTTTGAGAAAAAACGGATCGATCTGCTCGTTCCGCTGGTCATTCGCGATGAGATCGTCGGCGTTATTCTGCTCGGCGAAAAAGCTAAAGGCGAGCCCTATACGGCGTATGATCTGGATATTATCTGCGCGATGTCGCGGCATATCGGCGTCGGCATTGCCCAAAGAAATCTGATGGCGGAGCTCGAACGCCGCGCCGACGAAAACCGCAAACTTTACGACGATCTGCGCCACACTTATAAAGATACGGTCAAAGCCTTTGCGACGGCGATCGACTGCAAAGACAAATATACCGAAGGTCATTCGGTGCGCGTCGGCAAATATTCGGAGATCATCGCGCAGGAGCTCGGTTGGGGAGAAAACGAAACGGAAGGCGCGGCGGTCGCCGGTTATCTGCACGATGTCGGCAAACTGACGGTCGAACGCAATATTATCAACGCGCCGTATCGCATCAACGCCAAAGAATCCGCCGAATTGAATAAA
>JBBQOA010000277.1:0-6212 GCA_038330465.1 Pyrinomonadales bacterium | reverse complement strand
TGACCAATTTTCCTTTGCGATCAAAGACAGCGGTTTGCGGAATACTGTCGTTGTTGCTGAAAACAAAACGCGTCAGCTCGTCTTCGGGCGTCGCAAGCGGGTAATCGATCTTTAATTTTTCGACGAACGCGGGAACTTTCGGGCGGTCGTCGTCGCCGCCGACGTGGAGCCCGACGATTTCCAGATTATCTTTGCCGTATTTCACCTGCAATTGTTTGAGATGCGGGATTTCTTCGAGACACGGCGGGCAATAGGTCGCCCAAAAATCTAAAATAACGACCTTGCCTTGCAAATCTTTTAACTTGCTCGTCGTTCCGTCGGCGTTGGTTTTGCCGTCAATGCTCGTCCAAGTCATTTCTTCGAGCGGTTTGGTCGGCGGCAGCGGCTGATTCGTCACGGGAACGTCGTTGATCGAAACGGGTTTGTTGCCGATCGAAACCGGCGCGGCAGCCGGACGGCAGGCGGAAAAAAGACAGAAGGCAAAAGCAAATAGGCAAAAGGCGAAAGATTTCATCATGATCGCTCTTATTTTACACGAAAACCCGCTCAAAAACGTAATCATAAAATCCATTGCGGCTTTGCACCTTGCCGACTTTCGCGTTAAAAATTAAATCGTGAGTTTTTATCCCGATAAAATAAACAAATATTTCGCTGCGCCGAAGCGTGCCGGAAAAGCTGCGAGAACAAACGCCGTCGGCACGGGCGCGAGTTTTGTGTGCGGTTCGTTCGCGCGTGTTTTCCTCGAAATTGACGCGGCAACAAAGGAAATTCGCGACGCGCGTTACAAAACGAACGGCTGCGGTTTTGCGATCGCGGCGGCGGAAGTTTTGACGCAAATGATCGTCGGGCAAAAATTGACCGATCTACACGGACTCGTCCACGCCGAATTGCGCGGACAAATCGAAACGGAACTCGGCGAATTTCCCGCCGGTCGCGCGACTTGCGCGGAAATTTGTTTCGACGCGCTGCAGTCGGCATTGGCGAATTTTCGCGTCTTGCAATTGGAAGAATTCGCGGGCGAAAAGGCTTTGATCTGCACTTGTTTCGGCATTTCGGAAGAAACAATCGAAAAAGTGATTGCCGAGACCAACGCGGAAACCGTCGAAGAAGTCGGTGCGCTTTGCCACGCCGGCACGGGCTGCGGTTCGTGCCGGTTTTTGATTCAGGAATTGATCGATGCGCGAGACGATATTTTCAACCCGTAAGTTTATGCTATAATCGAAAACCGAAGAGCCGTTTAGCTGAGACGGAAATAATTTTTAGGAGAATAACCGGCGAAAGGAATCGCCGATCGCAAACTTAAACCCGCAAATTGAATAATGGACGATCCTGCTAGTAGTTTTCTTTTTTTCTTACAGTTAACGGAGCCGGCTGCTTCGATTTCCTGGCTCGAAATACTCATCGATTTTTTGTTGATCTTTTTTATTGTCGGACTCAACGGTTATTTCGTCGCGTCCGAATTCGCGCTGGTTTCGGTGCGCCGGACACGGATCGAAACCCAGGCGGGCGAAGGAGACAAAAGCGCGCAAGCCGCGCTGCGCCTGCTCTCGAACCCGACGCTTTTTATTTCCGCCGTCCAGCTCGGCGTGACGCTTTCGTCGCTCGCGCTTGGTTGGCTCGGCGAACCGACGATCGCGAAAATTCTCGAACCGGTCGCCGATAAGATCGCCAGCGAAGGAACTGCCGGGTATCTTGCCCACGGCGCGGCGATCTTCATCTCTTTTACGATCATCACGTTTCTGCACGTGACCTTCGGCGAGCTCGTGCCGAAGATGTTCGCGCTCGAAAAAGCTGAAAGTTTTGCCCTCATTGCGGCGCGTCCGCTCGAATTTTTTGCCAAGGTTTTTAAGCCGGTTCTCTGGGTTTTCAATCTGACGGGCGGCGCGATCGGTAAGCTTCTGGGGTTGAAATCGTCGCTCGACCACGCCTCGGTTTACACCGAAGAAGAAATTCGCCAGCTCGTCAAATTGTCCGAAGAAAGCGGACATCTGAACAAGGAAGAACGGCGCTTGATCAATCAGGTTTTCGATTTTTCGGAAACGACCGTTCGCGAAGCGATGGTTCCGCGCACCGAGATCGTCGCGATCTCGGAAAGCTGCTCGCTCGAAGAGATCGCCAAAGCCTTTCGCCAGCACGCTTATTCGCGGCTCCCCGTCTTTCGCGGCTCGCTCGACGACATTGCCGGTTTTATTCACAGCAAGGATCTGATGCCGTTTTTGCTTCGCCCGAAACTTTTCAAACTCGAAAAGGTCGTTCAGAAACCGATGTATGTCGTTGACACGGCGCGGCTCGAAGACGTTCTCCGGCAAATGCAGCGCGAAAAATTTCATTTCGGGTTTGTCGTTGACGAACACGGCGGCGTCGAGGGCATCATTACGCTCGAAGACCTGCTCGAAGAAATCGTCGGCGACATTTCCGACGAACACGACGAAGAGGTCAACGAACAGATCCAACCGGACGCGGACGGCAGTTTTATTCTCGACGGCGGGCTCGCGATCCGCGATCTGAATCGCCGTCTGAAAATGAATCTGCCCGTTTCCGAAAGCTACACGACGATCGCCGGATTTTTGATGAGCGAAGCCGGGCAGCTTTTAAGCGAAGGCGAAACGGTTCCGTTCAACGGACATCTTTTCAAGATCGAAAAGGTCGATAAACGGCGCATTTTAAAAGTTCGGATGGAAAAAGTCGCGGCGCAGGCAACTTCCTGACGTTGTCAGAGATAAAAACAAGAACGGATAAATCGCCGCCGTCAATATTTTTGAAGAAAACAGCCGTGAAAATTTCGCGGCTGTTTTTGTCTTTCCGTCCGATTCACGTTAAATTTAACCTGCAAGTTTTTTTTATGACCGAAGAAGTTTTGCCGTCTTTGTGAAAAACTCGGGGGCGACTATTCGCGCGGCGTTTGCGTCACCGGCAAAACGCAGGTTTTCGTTGCGGTTTTGACTGATATTGACAGTTTTTAGAAATAAGAATTTAACGTAAAGACGCCGAGACAAAAAGGCGCAAGGGTTTTAAATAAAATGATTTTAATACTTGGCGGCTTCGCGACTTGGCGGCTTGGCGTTAAAAACGATAAAACAATATATTGAGGAGCAATTTTTAAGATGAATTTAATTGAAGAAGTTTGGGCGCGGGAAATTCTTGATTCGCGCGGCAATCCGACGGTCGAAGCGGAAGTTATCTTGGAAGACGGAACGACCGGACGGGCGGCGGTTCCGTCGGGCGCATCAACGGGCGAAAACGAAGCCGTCGAATTGCGCGACGGCGACGCGGCGCGTTATATGGGCAAAGGCGTTTTGAAGGCGGTCGAAAACATCAACGAAAAGATCGCCTACGAACTCGAAGGTTTGGACGCGCTCGATCAAACGCTGATCGACCACACGCTGATCGATCTCGACGGCACGGAAAATAAATCGAATTTGGGCGCAAATGCGCTGCTGGCGGTTTCGATGGCGACGGCGCGCGCCGCCGCCGCGTTTCAGGAAATGCCGCTTTACCGATACATCGGCGGGACGAACGCGAAAACGTTGCCCGTCCCGATGATGAACATCATCAATGGCGGCGCGCACGCCGACAACAACGTCGATTTTCAGGAATTTATGATCGTGCCGGTCGGGATGGAATCGTTTAGCGAGGCTTTAAGAGCCGGCGCGGAGATTTTTCACAACTTGAAATCGGTTTTGAAATCCCGCGGATTGGCGACGAGCGTCGGCGACGAGGGCGGTTTTGCGCCGAATCTCAAATCGAACGAAGAAGCGATCGAAACCATTTTAGAAGCGATCGACAAAGCCGGTTATAAAGCGGGCGAAAACATTATGATCGCGCTTGATCCGGCGGCGAGCGAATTTTATAAAGAGGGCAAATACGTTTTCAAAAAGTCGGACAAACGCGAATTATCTTCCGATGAAATGATCGCTTATTGGACGGATTGGACGGAAAAATATCCGATCATCTCAATCGAAGACGGACTCGCCGAAAACGATTGGGACGGCTGGACGAAAATTACAAACAACATCGGCAAAAAAATTCAGCTCGTCGGCGACGATCTGTTTGTCACGAACACGCGCTTTCTGCAAAAGGGAATCGATACCGGCGCGGCAAATTCGATTTTGATCAAAGTCAATCAAATCGGCACTTTGACCGAAACGCTTGACACGATCGAACTCGCGAAAACCAATAATATGACGTGCGTCATCTCGCATCGTTCGGGCGAAACGGAAGATTCGTTCATCGCCGATCTGGCGGTCGCAACGAACGCCGGACAGATCAAAACGGGCAGCCTGTCGCGCAGCGACCGGATCGCCAAATATAATCAATTGCTGAGGATCGAAGAAGATCTCGACATCTCGGCAAAGTATTTGGGTCGAAAGGCTTTCTATCAGATCAAGGGCTAACTTTCATAAACTAAAAAAAATCAGCAGCGTCGGCGCGAGCCGGTGCGTCTCTTACTGACAACAGACGCATCGGATCACGCCGACGCTGCTGACTAAGATTCATATGAAAATCTTAATTATCGGCGGAACGAAATTTTTAGGTCGGCATTTAATGGACGCGGCTGGGCGAAAAGGTCACGAAATAACGCTTTTTAATCGCGGCAAACATTCGCCCGAAGAATTTGAAAATATCGAACAAATTTACGGCGACCGCCATACCGATCTCGAAAAACTCGCCGGTCGCCGCTGGGACGTCTGCATCGACACTTGCGGATATCTGCCGCAAAGCGTCCGAATTTCGGCGGAATTTCTGCGCGATGCGGTCGATCTCTATGTTTTTGTTTCGAGCATTTCGGCGTATCAAAGTTTTCGCGAAAAGGATTTCGACGAGACCTCGCCGCTCGCCGAATTGACCGCCGAACAACGTAAACAATTCGCCGCGATCGACCCGCAGGGCGAATTGACGGGCGCCGTTTTGGGCGAAATGTATGGCGCGTTAAAGGTTTTATGCGAACAAGCCGCCGAAAAATCGATGCCGAACCGCGTTTTGATCGTTCGTCCGGGTTTGATCGTCGGCGAACACGATGTTACCGACCGTTTTTCGTATTGGGTGATGCGCACGGCGCGCGGCGGCAAAATTCTCGCGCCCGGAAGTCCCGATCGTTTCGTGCAGATCATCGACGCGCAGGATTTAGCCCGCTGGATCGTCGAAATGGTCGAGAACGGCGAAACCGGAATTTTCAATGCGAGCGGCAAACCGTTCGAGCTGACGTTCGGCAAACTGCTTGAAGAAATCAAAACCGTCAGCCCCAGCGAAGCGGAATTTGTTTGGACGAGCGAAGAGTTTTTGAAAAAGGAAAACGTCCGAGAATGGAGTGAAATGCCGCTTTATTTGCACGAATCGGATGAAGATTGGAGCGGTTTTCTCTCGGCAAATATCGATCGGGCGTTGGCAAAAGGCTTGAAATTTCGCCCATTGAGCGAGACGATCGGCGCGACGCTGAACTGGCGTAATACAATTAAAGACGATTTAACAGCGGGAATTTCCGCCGAACGGGAAACGGAGTTATTAAATAAATGGTGCGAACGGCAATGAAAAAACTTTTGGTGGTCGGTTCGGGCGGCGCCGGAAAATCGACGTTTTCCAAGCGTTTGGGCGAAAAAACGGGAATCGAAGTCGTGCATCTCGATATGCTTTACTGGCGCGCGGGCTGGATCGAACCGCCGAAGGACGAATGGCGTCAAACGGTCGAAAATCTCCTGGCGAAAGACGAATGGATTATGGACGGAAATTTCGGCGGCACGATGGAAATGCGGCTGGCGGCTTGTGATACGGCGATCTTTCTCGACCTGCCGCGAACGGTTTGTCTCTATCGGATCTTAAAGCGTTGGCTGACTTATCGAAACGCGAATCGCCCCGATATGACGAGCGGCTGCAACGAAAAAATTGATTGGAAATTTCTCGGATGGATTTGGGGTTATCCGAAGAACAAAAAACCAACAGTCGAAGCGACCTTGAAACGATTTGAAAACGACAAAACGATCATTCGGCTCAGATCAAAACGCGAAGTCGAAGATTTTTTGGCAAAAACAGCGGCGCCGGAAAATTGTTAATTCCCTGCGCCGCCGGTTTTTGCCCGCGAATTATTTCTTGATCGCGCTGAAAATCTGCTGCGCTTCGAGAGCGAGAACGGTTTCGGCGACGCGTTCGGCATCACCGTCGGTTTTGTTGGCGGCTTTGTTCGAGATCGTTTTTCCGTCGGTCAGGGAAACGAGTTT